>JBKCXA010000737.1:0-20312 GCA_046316935.1 Prosthecobacter sp. | reverse complement strand
CGACCGCAACGAGCAGGTCGAGGGGATGAATGGCCAGCATCAGCTCCAAATCCTGCTCGACCGTGAGGTGAAGGGCGAGTTCACGGTCCAGCCAGCCAAAGACAAGAACTACGAGAAGATCGACGCGCATCTCAAAGCGCGGTTTCATGTGCCAGGCGGTCAGCATGACCTCGGCGTGACGTTTTTGCCGAATGGATCGCCAGTGCTGGAGCGACTGCGACAGCCCTACAAGTCGAGCTACAACCTGCATCGCCACCCGCGACTTAGCCCGGCCGTGTATCAAGTGACCATCACCGGACCGCTGAAGGCCGAAGGCGCGGGCGACACTCCGAGCCGTCGATTGATCTTTGGGGAACAGACAGGAGTGTCTGTTTCACCGGAAGCCATCTTGAAGCCGATTTTGCGTCGTGCGTGGCGTCGTGAGGTCACGGAGGCTGATCTGGTGCGATTGATGTCTTTCGTGCGCGAGGCTCCTTCGCTCGAAAAAGGCATCGAATCGGCTCTGGCGGCCCTTTTGGTCAGTCGCGAGTTTTTGTTCCGCACCGAGGAAAAAGGCGACGATGCCGCTTTGGCCTCGAAACTGGCCTTTTTCCTCTGGAGCAGCCTCCCGGACGATCAACTGCTCTCGCAACATCCGCTCGATGTCGAGGCGCAAGCCCGTCGCATGCTGAGCGATCCGCGGGCGAGGTCGTTGGTGACCAATTTCGCCGATCAATGGCTCTACCTGCGCAATCTGGAGGCCATCACGCCGGATGCGCGACTGTTTCCCGACTTCGATCACAACCTGCGCGAATCCCTGCGCACGGAGACGCGCCTGCTCCTCACCGATGTGATCCAAAACGACCGCAGTGTGCTCGCGCTGCTGCGCACGGATCGGACCTGGCTCGATGAACGGCTCGCCGCGCACTACGGCATCCCGCATGTTCACGGCAGCCGTTTTCGCGAGGTGAAGCTCGATCCCGAATGGCAACGCGGTGGCCTGTTGCGGCAAGGCAGCATTCAAACCGTCACCAGCTATGCCACGCGCACCTCGCCGGTGATTCGCGGGCATTGGATCTTGAAGAACCTGCTCGCCACCGAGCCTCCGCCGCCACCGCCGAACGTGCCCGCTCTCGATGGCGTGATCTCCGAGAGCCTCCCAATTCGCGAACGCCTCGCCAAGCATCGCGAGATGGCCGCCTGCGCCAGTTGCCACAACCTCATGGACCCCGTCGGCTTCGCGTTGGAAAACTACGACGCCATCGGCCGCTGGCGTGCCGAAGCCGATGCCCGCGGCGGCTTCGCCGATGGCAGCGAGTTCGATGGCGTGGCCGGTCTCGAGGAGACGCTGCTGAAGCGACCGGAGCTGTTCGCCACCGCCTTGACTGAAAAACTCATGGTTTACGCGCTGGGTCGCGGACTGGAAGCCAGCGATGCTCCTGCGGTGCGAAAGATCGTTCGCCGAGCGAAAGCGAACGATTGGAAGTTTAGCGAGATCATTGTCGGTATCGTCACCAGCCCTGTATTCGGCGGAGATGTAGGCAAAAGAATGGGGGCAAAAGAATGACCCAACCCAGATTCTTCTGCACCCATTATCCTGCCTACTCTGTCAGTTTCTCACCCATCACGCCGTTTCACCCCGCATGAGCACCTTCACCACCCGCAAAGCCCTTTCCCGCCGCACCTTGCTGCGGGGCGTGGGAGCGACGCTTTCGCTGCCGTTTTTGGATGCGATGGTTCCGGCGGCCACGGCGGCGACACGCATCGCGCAGCCGGCGAAACGTCTCAGCTACATCTACATCCCGATGGGCTGCGATCAGTCGCGTTGGAATCTCGGCAAGACGGACACGCTGGAGAAGCTCTCGCCCATTTTGAAGTCGCTGGAGCCTGTGAGGCAGCATTGCACGGTCGTTTCCAATCTCGAACTCGAGCCTGCGTATCCCGGCACGCATGCCACGTCGAATGCGTCCTTCCTCAGCGCCGCACGCGTGAAGCACACGGAGAGCAGCGACTACTACAACGGCACCACGGCGGATCAGATCGCCGCGAAGGCCATCGGGCAGCAGACGCAGTTGCCGTCGCTGGAGCTCGCGATGGATTTGATGCAGGTCGTCGGCCAGTGCGACAATGGCTACGCCTGCGTGTATCAAAACAACCTCTCCTGGTCCTCGCCCACCACGCCGCTGCCTGCCGAGGCGCATCCGCGGCTCGTGTTTGAGCAGCTCTTTGGCGATGGCGGTAGCAAAGCGGACCGCGAGGCCGCGTTGAAGCGTCGCGCCAGTTTGCTCGACTTCATCAAGGACGACATGCAGCGCCTCGCGAAGCAGCTCGGCCCGCAGGATCGCGATCGCGTGAATCATTACCTCGAAAGCATCCGCGAGGTCGAGCGTCGCATCGAGAAGGCGCAGGCCGCGGTCGCCGAGAACGAACTGCCGGACCTCTCCCGCCCGAGCGGTGTGCCGGCGAGCTATGCGGAGCATGCGCGGCTCATGTTTGACCTCCAACTCCTCGCCATGCAGGGCGATGTCACGCGCGTCATCACCTTCCAGCTCGCCCGCGAGACCAGCAACCGCACGTATCCCGAGATCGGCGTCAGTGATCCGCATCATCCGCTCAGCCATCACGGCAACGATCCCGCCAAGATCGAGCGCATGTCGAAGATCAATGCCTTCCATGTGAGCCTCTTCGCCGAATACCTCGCCAAGCTCGCCGCCGTGAAGGAAGGCGATGGCGCGCTGCTCGACCACACGCTGCTTCTTTACGGCAGCGGCATGGGCAATCCAAACGTCCACGACCACACCAACCTCCCCATCATCGTCGCCGGTGGCGCGAGTGCTGGAGTGAAAGGCAACCGCCACCTGCGAAACGACCAAACCATCCCACTCGCCAACCTGCACCTCACGCTGCTCGACAAGGCCGGCGTGAAGCTGGACAAGTTCGGCGACAGCAGCGGAATCATCGAGATGCTGTGAAGACGCGACAAAAAGTAGCTTGGGCTTCAGCCCAACTTCACCGAACCCTTTGGGCTAAAGCCCAAGCTACTTTTGCATGCCTCTGCGTCACGACATCGCTGCTCGCTGATCTTCCCACCAGCGCCGAAAAGCAGGACTGGTCCGCCGTTTCCGCACAACTCACCGCCAAAGCCGATGTGAATGCCACGCAAGCCGATGGCGCCACGGCGATGCATTGGGCGGCGTATCACGAAAAGGCCGAAGTGATCGAAAAACTGCTCTCCGCCGGTGCCAAGCCGGACGAGAAGAATCGTTATGGCATCACGCCCTTGCTGCTTGCGTGCGAAAACGGCAACGAGCGCATCGTGCGGGCGCTTTTGAAGGCCGGAGCGAAGGCGGACGTGAGTCAACGCGGTGGCGAGGAGGCGATCATGATTGCTTCACGCACGGGATGCGTCGGCGTGGTCAAGGCCTTGCTGGAAAACGGAGCGCGAACTGACTCGCATGACCGCAAAGGGCAAACCGCGCTGATGTGGGCGGCGGCGGAAGGTCATGCGGAGGTGATTGAGTTGCTGGTGAAGAGCGGCGCGAAGATCGATCAACGGCTCGACTCGGGCTTCACGGCGTTTTTGTTCGCCGCACGCGAGGGAAAGACGGCGGCGGTGAAGCAACTGCTTCAACTCGGCGCGGACGTGCATGACGCGATCGACACGAAAGAGAAGACCGGCGGCCGCGACGCGCCGAATGGCACCAGCGCGGTGCTTTTGGCCGTGGAGAATGGTCACTTTGAGCTGGCGATGGATCTCATCCGCGCCGGAGCCGATCCGAATGACCAGCGCAACGGCTTCACCGCGCTGCACACGCTCACGTGGGTGCGCAAACCGCCTCACGGCGACGACGAGGCAGGCCAGCCTCCGCCGGACACGCATGGCAAGCTGAGCAGCCTCGACTTCCTCCGCGAGATCGTGAAGGCGGGCGCGCAGGTCGATGCCACGCTTGGCCCCGACGCGAGAGCGAAGGCCTTTGGGGCGATTAACTTCAACGGGGCGACTCCTTTTCTGCTCGCCTGTCGAAATGCCGATGTGGAGATGATGAAGTTGCTCGTCGAGCTCGGCGCGGACCCGCACAAGCCGAACGCGGATGGCTCCACGCCGCTGATGGCCGCGGCGGGGCTCGGTTGCTATGCGCCGGATGAGGAAGCAGGCACCGAGGACGAATGCGTGGCCGCGTGCGAGTATCTCATTGGCCTCGGCGCGGATGTGAACGTCGTGGACAAAAAGAACCAGACCGCCATGCACGGCGCGGCTTACAAGAGCCTGCCGAAAGTCGCGCGACTGCTCGCGGCGAAAGGCGCGAAGATCGAGACGTGGAACCGCAAGAACGATCGCGGCTGGACGCCGCTGCTCATCGCGCAGGGCTTTCGTCCGGGAAACTTCAAACCCAGCGTGCCCACCATCACCGCCATCAGCGACCTCATGAAAGCGAACGGCATCGAGCCACCTCCGCCTCCGGATCGTGAGGCCTTGCCGAAGAAGAAAGGCTATGAGCAAAAGTAGCTAAAAAGTAGTTTGGGCTTTAGCCCAATGATTTGAAATCCATTCCGCCATGTCTCCTCGCGTTCTCTTTGCCTTTGCGTTGCTGCTTCTGAGTCAGAGTTGGGCTAAAGCCCAAACTACTTTTCTCTTCGCGGGCAGCAGCAGCATGTATTGGAACGATCTGCCGCGTGAGGTCGCGAAGGTCGTGGATGGCAAAATCTCCGGACGCATCGGCCAGCAGGTCATTCCGGAGGCGGTGGGGCGCAGTGGCAGTGACATTCGCGTGTATCTGGAGCCTGGCTTCAAGCGCTACGAATACGGCGTGAAGCCCGGACAGACCTTTTTGGACAAAATCGCCGCTGAGAAGCCGGACATCGTCGCGATGATGGTCGTGTGCCGTTTCATCATGGGCGATGACGCGCCGAAGGAGGGCCAACCCGATCACGCCACCGCCGTCACGACCTACTGCAAGGCCATCCGAGCTGCGGGCGGCGAACCAATGTTTTATGAAATGGGCTGGGGAAAGGATGAAAAGCACGTCGAAGGCCGGAAACGCAGTTTGGAGCTCGCGAAGCAGAATCAGATCAAGCTCTTCGCCCCGTGCTCGACCGCCTGGGCTCGCGTGTATGCCGAGAAGCCCGATCTCGCGCTCCAGCATCCGCAGGACAACGCGCATCCCGGCGATGCGGGCCACTTTTTGAATCTCGCCTGCTTCTACGCCACGCTCACCGGCGAATCCCCTGTCGGCAAACTGCCGCGCACCTTCCACGTCTGGCCCCACGGCAAGTATGAGGCCGATGAAGCCAAGCTCGCCGCTTTCAAGCCAGATGCCTATCAGGCGAAGATGGCAAAGTGGATGTTCAAGCACATGAGCATGAACGCCACCGCCACGCTGGATGAGGGGACGGCCCGCTACCTCGAAACGGTGGCGTGGGAGACGTGGCAGGAAGTGAAGCAGACACTCTTGTCTGCCCCTTAGAGAGCCACAGACAAGAGTGTCTGTTTCACGTGTCAGGACTCCAGCGCCTCGTCCGTTCCCGCTTCGAATGCCTCTCGATCACGAAACGACCCTCAAACACCTCTTTGAAGCCCGGCAGCGGCTTTGCGCGGCGGCGTGGCTGGTGGTGCGGGATGCACCAGCGGCGGAGGACTTGTTTCAAAATGTGGCTCTGAAGTCGGTGACGAAGAATGTGTCCTTCGAGCACGAGGGCGCGCTGCTGTCGTGGGCCATGGTCTCGATCAAGCGCGAGGCCATCGACTGGCTGCGCAAGCGCAGGCCTGAGACGCTCGGCCTGGAGCCGGAGGTGCTCGATTTGATCAGCGAGGATTGGTCCGCCCATCCGCAGCCCGAGGGCAGCCGCATGGAGGCGCTGCGCGAATGCCGGGCCTCCGTGCCGGAGAAGTCACGCCAGCTTTTGCACCTGCGTTACTTTGACGGTCATTCGTGTGATGAAGTGGCCCGGCAGGTCAGCGCGAGCGTCGATGCGGTGTATCAGCGGCTCTCGCGGCTGCATCGCGCTTTGAGGGAGTGCGTGGATAACAAAGTGGCTGCGGCTTCAGCCGCAGTTCAAGGAGGGTTGAGCTGAAGCCCAAACGACTTTTTATGATGAACGACGATCTTCTCATCCAGCGCTACCTCGACGGCAGGCTCACGAATGATGAGTTGGTGGCCTTCCAGCGACGTTTGCGAGAAGACGCGGCCATGCGTGAGCACTTGCGCCTCATCGCGGAGCATGCGGTGGCCTTTGGTGACATGGTGCGCCGTGAGACTGGCACTCTTGTCTCTGGCCCTATCCCAAAACCAGACCGGAGAGCCGAGCTTGCGAGACAGGCGAAGCCAATCTGGTTCACGACTTTGGCGCTCGCCGCTTGCCTGGCGTTGCTAGCGGCGAGCGTGGCGTTGTTGATGCAATCCAAACCGCAGGCGGTGCTGACGGTCGTGGAGCACAATGGCAGCGTCGCCTGGAAAAACGGTGTGCCGATCCAGACGGGTGATGAATTGCCCGCGGGCACGCTGGAAACCATTGGCGAGGAAAGCTCGGCGCTTTTGCGTTTTGCCGATGGTTCGCTCATTTCGCTGGAAGGCGAAGCGGAGCTTTCTTTCGCGGATGACGGCCAAAAGGTGCTCGCGCTCTCGCGTGGCACGCTTTCCGCCGAGGTGCAAAAACAGCCCACAGGCCGCCCAATGCTGGTGCGCACCTCCAGCGCCGAGGCGCAAGTCGTCGGCACCGTTTTCAATCTCTCTGCCCGCAGCGATGACACGCTGCTGAAGGTCGATGAAGGCCTGGTAAAGCTCAAGCGCCTTGCCGATGGCAGCACGGTGGATGTTCCGGCGAAAAGCAGCGCCGTGGCATCCCTAAACAGCGGCGTGAAGCTAAACGCGGCGCTCACACCGGAGCCGCTCACCGACTGGGCCTTTGATTTCACCACCACCGTGCCGCCACGGGACTGGCGCGGCTTTTCAGACGGCAGAAGCATGGTGGCCTCCCCCTTCGTGGCGAAAAAGCTGCCCGATGGAGGCATCATCACGCACTTCGGCATCTCGGTGCGCACTGCCATGCTGCCCCAGCCTCTGCGCCTGCTCGCCACGGAGAACAGCGTCATTCATTACCGCCTGAAAATGGACAAACCGGCACCGCTCCAGTTCATGCTGGTGACCAACCGGTCCGGCGGCTCTTACGGCGGCAATTTCGAGTGCCGTCTCGACAGCGACGAGATTCATCCCGGCCCCGACGGCTGGTGCGAGATCGCCATTCCGATCAGCCGCTACGAGCCCATCCCTTCACGCCCTCATGTGCGCAAACGTTATCCCACGCCTGCGGGCAACCTGATCACCTCCGCCATCATCAGTTCGTTCCGCGAGGATCGGCACCTCGTACTCAGTCACTTCAAGCTGACCTCGCGTCCATGAGCAAAGATTACCACGGAAGCGAAAAATGAAACCACCTTCGGTTCTTGAATGACCAACAGGCGGAGGATTCGCTCAGGGTTTGTCCGATTGATGTCAGGCAAAGGCGCGGCCAGGCGTTGCACCACCGACCATCCACCCCAATCCACGCGCTCATGGATACCAAGTTGCTGCCATTGCTGGCCTTCGTCACACTCATGCCTCTAGCCTCGCCAGCAGCCACGCTCGTGTGGAATGGCGGCGGGGCGGATGATAACTGGTCCACGGCGGGAAACTGGACGGGCGTGGCTTTCACGGCTGGAGATCTGCTGCAGTTCGGTGGTGGGACGCGGCTGACGCCAGTGAACAATCTGGCGGCGGATACGCTGGTGGGCGGCATCGACTTCACGAACAACACCCTGACATCGACGGCGGCCTTCACGTTGAGCGGCAGCCGGATCACCTTGGGGGGAAACATCACCACGTTGGCAGGGGCGGGGGCCTTTAACGCGACGATCAATGACCAGATCAATCTGGACCTGCTGCTCAATGGCACGCGCACGATCACGGTGAACAACAGCGGGGACAAGACGCACAACCTGACGATCAACGGCGTGATCAGTGATGGTGGCGGCGGTTTTGGTCTGACGACGGCTGGCGGCGCGAGGCTGACACTGGCTTCTGCGAATACCTACAGCGGCGTGACGACACTAGGTGGCACGGCTGTGGTGGTGCTGACCCATGCGAACGCGCTTCCAGGTGGCACGGCGCTAGCGGGCGGGACGAGCGGGCTGACTTTTGCCGGCGGCATCCTGGGTCTGGGTGCGGGTGATTTCACGCGAGGACTCGGCACGGGGGCCAGTCAGGTGCAGTGGACGGGTGCGGGCGGTTTTGCGGCTTTTGATGCGAACCGCGTGGTGAACATCGGAGGCAGTGGTGCCACGGTGATGTGGAATGCGGGAGGCTTTGTGCCCACCAACAGCGCTTTGATCTTTGGCTACGGAAACGGGGCGGATACGCAGGATTCCACGCACACAGTCGATTTCCAAAACCCGGTGGATCTGAATGGCGGCACGCGAACGGTCACGGTGAATGATGGAAATGGAACGACGAATGCGCTGATCGATGCGGTGATGAGCGGCGGCATCATCAATAGCACCGGCACGGGAGCGCTGACAAAGAACGGCGGTGGCACGCTGAGCCTGACAGCGGCCAGCACTTATGCCGGGCAAACGTATGCGAATGGGGGCGTGCTGCTGCTCAACCACACGAATGCGCTGCCTGGGGGTGTCGGCACGACGGGCGGCACGAGCAATCTGCGAATCGGTGGGAATGGCTTGGTCGGTCTGGGCACGGGTGACTTCACGCGGGCGCTGGGCACGGGCGTGACGCAGGTGCAGTGGACGGGTGGCGGAGGTTTCGCGGCCTACAATGCCGACCGCGTGGTGAATCTGGGCGGTGCGGGAGCCACGGTGACGTGGGCGACGGGTAATTTTGTGCCGAACGGGTCGATTTTATACCTCGGGGCGAGTTCCGCGACACATACAGTGGATTTCCAGAACCCCATCGACCTCGGGTCGGCGGTGCGCACGGTAGAGATCCCGAATGGCACCGCCGCCGTGGATGCCGTCATCAGTGGTGCCATCAGCGGCACGGGTGGCCTCACGAAAAATGGCGATGGCACACTGGCTCTGACGTCCGCGAACAGCAGCTACACGGGTCAGACGTATCTCACGGCGAATGTCACGATGGTGTCCAAGATGGCGGACTACGGCCAGAACAGCTCCCTAGGCCAGGGAACGGCAGGCGTGCCGATCCTGATGAGCACGCAGTTCCGCACGGGCACGCTGGAATACACCGGCAGTGGAGATAGCTCAGACCGCACCTTTCAGCTCGGCACCAGCACGGCGACTCACAGCCTGGGCGGAGGCATCACGAGCAGTGGCACGGGCGCTTTGGTGCTGGATGCGCCTGCTTTTAATGTGGCCGTGGCAGGTGTCACCGCAGCTCGTGTGCTGACACTGAGCGGCAGCAATGCGGACCTCAACACCATCTCCGGCGTGATCCAAAACACGAATGGTGCCACCGGCACGCTGGCGGTGACGAAAACGGGCACCGGCACCTGGGTGCTTGGCGGTGCGAATACCTACAGCGGTGCCACCACGCTGACGACCGGCACTTTGCACCTGAATAACGCGGGCAGCGGCGGCACCAGCTCTGCCATCGGCACCAGCGCCTTATCCATAGGCACGGGAACGACGATCGATAACAGCAGCGGTTCGTCCATCACGCTCAGCACGGCGAATGCGGTGACGTGGGGCGGTAATTTCACCTTTGGCGGCACGAATGATCTGAGCTTTGCCAACGGTACCAGCATCGCCGGTGGCAGTCGCACGATCACGCTGAATGGCACCGGCAGAACGCTCACCTTTGGCACCCTCTCCATCACCACGGCCACCACGCAGACTGTGAATGATGGCGGCAGCGGAAACAAACTGATGCTCGGCGGCGTGGTGCTGGCGGAGAGCAATCAGTCGCGAACGCAAACCTTTGCGGGCACGGCAGCGATCGAGATCACCGGTGCAGTCACCGATGGGGCGGGCACTGGTGCGGACAACCTGAGCTACACCGGTAGCTCCACACTCACCCTCGGTGCGAGCAGCAATACCTACACTGGCACCACCACGATGAACAATGCGGCGGGCACCCTAACTCTCGTAGGCTCCAGCACCACCAGTGCGGTCACACTCACGGCGGGTCGGCTGAATGTGAATCACGCCAACGCGATTGGCACGGGCACGCTGACTCTCACCACAGGCACCATCGACAACACCAGTGCTGCGGACATCACCGTCGCCACGGCCAACAGCGTCGTGATCGGTGGAGATCTGGCCTTCGGCGGCACCCGCAGCCTGAGTTTTGCCAATGGCACGACCAGCACCAGCGGCAGCCGCACGATCACGCTGAATGGCACCAGCAAGACGCTCACCTTTGGCCAGGTCACCTTCTCCGGCTCGAACACCACCACCGTCAACGACGCGGGCAGCGGCAACAAGCTCGTGCTCGGCGGCATGGTGCTCGGTGAAAGCAACCAAGGCCGCACGCAGACCATCACCGGCAATGCAGCGGTGGACATCACCGGCTCCATCGCAGACGGCCCTGGCACCGGAGCGGATGGCCTCAGCTACACCGGCACCAGCATCCTCACGCTCTCAGGCGCGGGCATTTACACCGGAGCCACCACGATGAATGGCGTAGGCGGCACGCTGCGCACCACCGCGACCGGCAGCCTCGGCACCGCCTCGCTCGCCATCATCAATGGCACCGCCGAGCTCAACAACACGGCGCAGACGGTGGGCGCAATCACCTTTGGCTCCAGCACCAACACCGCCCAGACCTCCACGGCCACGCTCACCCTCGCCTCCGGGACCACGCTCACTCAAACTGGCAGCCTCGTCTCCAATGACAACGTCAACAGCCAGCCATCCTCCATCAACGGGGGCACCATCGACATCAATGGCACCCGCACATGGACGGTGGATGACACCGCCTCCTTGGATGCCGATCTCACCGTGTCATCCATCATTCAAAACACCGGCACGGTCGGCACCTTCACCAAAAACGGCACCGGACGCCTCGTGCTAACCGGAAACAACACCTTCGCCGACATCTTTGCCGTAGCGGATGGCATCGTGCGCATCCAGCACGCCAATGCGCTCGGCTCCACGGCGGGCGGCACCACAGTGAACAGCGGCGATGTGCTCGAAATCACCAGCGGCATCACCGTCACGGGCGAGGCATTGCTTCTCAATGGCTCTGGCGTCAGCACTACCGGAGCGCTGCGCAGCCTCAGCGGCACCAATGCCTGGACCGGCACCATCGACCTCGGTAGTGATGCCCGCATCCAGGCCGATGCAGGCTCGCAGCTCACCGTATCCGCCATCACGGCGGGTGGCACGGGCCGCGATGTCACCTTCGGTGGCGATGGCGAACACATCGTCAATGGCCGCATCGGCTCCGGCGGCACCAATCCCGTCGATCAGGTGCTCAAAGACGGCGCGGGCACCTTGACGCTGAATAACACGGCAAACGACTTCACCGGCACCGTCACCATCAACGACGGAACGCTCAAGCTCGGAGCCTCCGAGGTCATCCCGAACGCCGAAGTCGTCGCCATCAACAAAGGCACCTTCCAGCTCAACGGGCAGGCGGAAACCATCACCTCCCTCACGCTCGGTGCCGCTACCACCACCGTCGCGGGCAACACCGCCAACGTCATCGACACACCCACTGGCGGCATCCTCCGCCTCGGTGGCAATTCCACTTACAACGCGGGTTCCGTCGGCTTTGAAAACGGTCAGGCCACCATCTCCGCCAATCTCGACCTCAACAACGCCAGCCGCACCTTCACCGTGAATGACAACACCACGCTCACCGAGGAGCTCGTCATCAGCGGCGCCATCAGCAACAGCGGCGCCACCGCCGCAGGCCTCACCAAAGGAGGTGCCGGCACCCTCGTCATCTCCGCCAGCAATACCTACAACGGCACCACCACCATCAACGCCGGAACGATCAAGCTCGGAGCAAACAACGCCCTGCCGGACACGCCGCTCACGCTCGATCAGCGCCTCGGCGGCGTCTCCACGCTCGACCTCGCAGGCCGCAGCGATGCCATCACCACGCTCACACTCAGCGGAAACTCCACCACCGTCGTGAACTCCACCAGCCAGATCATCGACTCCACTGGCGGCGGCGTCTTGAAACTCGGCGGCAGCGTCACCTACAACATCGGCGCAGCCACTTTCCACAACTCGATGAGCACCATCTCGGCCAATGTGGACCTCAACGGAGCCAACCGGACCTTCACCATCAACGACAGCACCAATGCCACCACCGATGTGCTCGTCTCCGGCACCATCGTCAATAGCGGAGCCACCGCGGGCATCACCAAAGCCGGTGCAGGCACTCTCGCCCTCACCGCCGCCAACACCTACGACGGCATCACCACTGTGAGTGCCGGAGCCCTTCAGGTCGGCAGCAGCGGCACCGGCCAGACCGGCACGGGCGCCGTCACCGCACAAACCAGCAGCACCATCTTCGGCACTGGCACCGTGAGGGGCAGCACCTTCACCGCCGCCAGCGGTTCCACCATCCACGCGGGCGATACCACGGCCTCAAACAGCTACGGCACACTCACCTTCACCCCCGTCAGCGGCTCCGGCAGCATCCAGTTTCAGTCTGGCAGCAGCGTCATTCTCGGCATCAACCCTGGCGGAACCTCCGACCTCCTTAACTTCGTCGGCACCGGCACCAATACTCTCACCTTCAACGCCAATCTCACCGTCGGCCCCGCCACCCTCGCGCCCACCAACGCCGAGGTTTTCAATCTGCTCGACTGGACCGGCCTCACGAGCGCCCCCACCTTTGCCAGCCACTTCACCTTCACCAGCCAGCTCTTCGGCAATGGCGATGAAGCCACCGGTCTCGACCTGCCCGACATCTCCGGCACCGGCTATGCCTGGGACATCAGCGCCTTCACCACGAATGGCTCCATAGCCATCGTCGTCGTGCCGGAGCCAGGCCGCGCCCTGCTGCTCATGCTCGGCCTCGCCAGTATCATGGCCCGCCGTCGCCGCCGGTAGATCGCCCCCGACGACTCCCCGCCTGCGCGACCAACCCTGCGCTTCGTCCGAGGCCCGTTCATCACCCGCCGCCCGGCCCCAGCCACCGGGTGAGGTGCTTTCCATGTCCACACCCTTCCTTTCGCCTCGAAATACTCATGACTTCCGAAACCTTGCACGCCAGCATTGAAGCGCTGTATGAGCGCCCGACACAAAAAAGCACCACGAAGCACAAGTTTAGTGCCGAAGCCAAAGCCGCCCTTCTCCAGGCCCTCCAGGAGCATTCCTGGACCACTGCCCGCGAAGCATACGGCTGGGCCTGGAACGAACTCGGCCTGCGAGTCAGCTATCTCACCGTCTGGCGCTTCCTCAACGCCCAAGGCTTCTTCATCGGCGACACCCTCCGCTCACGAAAACTAAAGGGAATGGGGATATAGTGGGAATTGGCCATGCAAAGTGGCTGCGCCTCTAGCCGCAACGTCTGCTGAATGATTCGGCTAAAGCCGAAGTCACTTTCCCAGCACTGGTGGCGTCAGGATTTTTTCCGTCGCATCGTTGCCCGCCTGCACATGTTGAAATCGCGTCTCATACATCTCGCTGTCCGGGTGTTGCTCTCTGGCGCTGTGGGGCTGTTGATCACCACAAGTCACACCGCACTCGGGGAGATCACCGCCTACACGCCACCGGTTGATACGGCTTTCTCCACGGCGACTTCGAAGGTCACAGCGACGAGTTCGCCGTCTTCGATCACGATTGATTTCAGCCAGTGGTCGAAGAAGACCAACTACGACGCGGTTCCGGTGCTCGCGCTTTATCGGAAGGTTGCGGGCTCGCGAGGCGTGCAGACTTACAACATCGCGGATTCCCGTGGGATCAACTACGTGACCTTCGAGATGCAGACGGGAGATGCGGGGGGATGGAGCGAGCTCGCCACGTTCACCGGGACGGACTTCAAGAATGCTGGCTACATCTACACGGACACCACGGTGCAAGCTGGCGTGCATTACGAGTATCGCTTGTTGACTGCCGGCGTTGAACTCAATGCGGGCATCCGGCTGCCGTTGGAGGAAAGCCGGGGCAAGGTGGTGCTGGTGATTGATCAGACCATGCAGACCCCGCTGGCGGGCGAGATCGCCCAGCTCCAGGCGGACATGCGGGGCGATGGGTGGACGGTTATCACGGAGTATGTGCCGAGGATGGCGGTGGATCCGGCCACAGCGGGCACGGCGGTCGGTGCGGCCCGTCGAGCCGAGATTGACGCGGTGCGCAATGTCATCCGGTCACATTACACCAATGACCCGACCAATGTGAAGGCGGTGTATTTGCTCGGCAAGGTGCCGCAGCCGTATCTCGGAAACACGGCCTACGATGGCCACGGCGATCATCAGGGCGCTTGGGCCTCGGATATCTTTTATGCGGAGATGGACAATACCGCGACCGTGGTGGCTGCGAGCAGTCCGGCCAATGTCGGCGTGGCTTTTCCCATCTGGCATGATGAAGTGGTGAACAACACGTCGCCCGCCGATGCACGAAACGACAACGTGCCAAATGACGGCAAGCTGGACGAGGTGGGCGTGCTTAGTGGGACCAGTTATTTCCCCAGGGCATGCGCCGATGTGGCCGTGGGTCGCGTGGACTTTTCGGGAATGACGTGGTTTGCCGAATCCGAGACCGAGTTGCTTCGGCGCTACCTGCGCAGGGCGCATGACTACCGGGTGCGACAGGGACTCTTCACGAACATCCGCCGCGAGATGTTCTGGGACAACTCATGGCAGGAGGCCACGTATGAGAGGCTCGGCAATCGCTGGGGATCGGGCACGGTTGGCTTGGCGAAAATGTATCGCGGTGACTGGTTCCGCGACAACACCTCCGGCGATCCCTGGCTGCTGGGTAACGGCGGCGGTGCGGGAGCGTTCACCAGCGCGGCTCATGTCGGCGATTCGCGCAATTTCGGCTCGATCAACTCGAGGGCGATTTTTGTCTCCATGTTTGGCAGTTACTTCGGCGACTGGGGCGTGAACAACAATCTCCTCCGGGCGGTGCTGGCGGGCACACCGGAGTCCACGGCCCTTTCGTGTGACTGGGACGTGTTCAGCCAGCAATACACCGGCTTGGGCAAACCCCTCGCTTATGGCATCCTGCTCACGTTGCAGGGCAATACCTTGCAGTCGGGCTATGCGGTGAACAACTTCCACGGCGATCTGACCCTGCGCACGACGATGCTGCCGCCGGTGCGAAATCTGCGCCTCACGCCTGGCGATGGCACGGTCACTCTGGTGTGGGACGCCGCCGCGAATCTGTCTGCCGAGTCGGTGCTGCAAGGCTACCATGTGTATCGCTCAAGCTCGGCTGCAGGACCGTTCACGCGCATCACCGGTGCGACAGCCGATGTCGCCAATCCGTCCGGCGGTCCCATCACGGCCACTACCTTCTCCGACACCGGTTTGACCAATGGCAGCGCCTACACCTACCTGGTCAAAGTCATCGCACTGACCACGGAGAATGCCGGCAGCTATATGAATGCCTCCATCGGCACTCCGGTGACGGTGACGCCCGGCACGGGGCCCGTTTCACCAGCGGCACCCGGCGGGCTGACGGCCATCGCCTTGGCGACCACGAATGTGCTGCTGAGCTGGACCGACAATGCCACCACCGAGACGGGTTTCGTCATCGAACGAAAGGCTGGCTACGACGGTGCGTGGACCACGGCGGGCAGTGTCGGTGCCAACATCACCAGCTTTGCCGATGCAGGGCCGGTCGCCATCGGAGCGACCACTTACTATCGAGTCAAAGCCACTGGTGCCGCAGCGAATTCGCTTTGGTCACCGGAGGCTTCCGTTCACGTGCTGGCAGGTGAGGTTGCCTTATCCGAGAACACTCAGACGCTGCAAGTCACGGGCAGCAGCGTGGCGATCCCGGTCGAGCGGCGGTTCGGCAGTGCCGGTGCAGTGAGCGTCACATTGACGACCTCGAGTCCGAGCTATGCCACGGCGCAGCCGGGTGTCCATTACACGGCGACCAGTCAAACCTTGAACTGGGCGGATGGCGAGACCGGCATCAAAACGGTCACGGTGCCTGTGCTCGGCAGCTCGCCGTGGTTGAGCCGTGCCTTTGATGCGACCCTGAGCGCTGCCACGGGTGGCGTGCTGCCCGGCATGATCGTTCAGACCACCATGGCGATGGAGAATCGCACGACAAAACTCCCCTCGTCGTGGCAGCACAACCTCGTCGCACCCGGCTATAAGCTGGACGAGCCAAACGACATCAAGCGCGCGTGGGCCACCGAGGCCGAAGGTGCGCTCGGCATGGCGCACTCGGGACTCGACACGTTTTCCAGCGGCGCTTGTGAAGGCTTCATCTATCGGCAGATGAGCGGCGATGGCACGCTGACCGGTCGTTTAAAAGAATACCGCTCCAGGTCCTCCACCACCGCCCGAGTCGGCCTCGTGGTGCGCTCCGGCGTGAACAACCACCGCTTCTCCAGCGGACTGAAGGGCACCTCGCTCGAGACGCTCTATCGAAACACGGGCACCCTCACCTCCGTGATTCCCGGTCCGACGGCGACTCCGCCTTACTGGTTCCGCATCACCCGCACGGGCGATTCCTTCACTGCCCACACCTCGCCCGACGGCACCGTTTGGACCCTGCTGAACAGCCAGACCCTCACCGGCGCACTGGCCGCCCAGCTCTGGGGCATGAACGACGATCCCGACAACGATCTGGCCAGCGGCGGTTTCAGCATCGCCGCGTTCGACAACGTCCGCCTGCTCAAAGCCGACCGTCCAACCTCGCTCACCGGCACCCAAACCGGTGCCAACCAAGTCACGCTCCAGTGGGCCGACAACTCGACTACCGAAACAGGCTACCGCATCGAGATGCGCACCGGCTCCACCGGCGCATGGACGATCCTCACCAGCACCGCGGCCAACACCACCAGCTACATCGCGAACGGGATCAGCCTCGCCACGAGCAAGGACTTCCGGGTCGCGCCGATCTACGACGGCTTTGCCATTCACGACAATTACGACGCGGTCTATGTGCAGGCGTTTCCCGGGAACTCGCTGGACGAACTCGGCTGGGCGATGATCTACAAAAACGGCACCTCCGTCAGCGATCAAGCCGCCACGCGAACACCCGCCGCCTTCAGCGTGACCGACAGCGACGGCCATCCCGGCGTCAACCCACGCACCCTCCCGAGCGATGGCAAAGGCGTCTTGAAGAGCTGGCCCACCGGCGGCACCGGGCGGGCGCTGTTCATGTTCACCCAGGACCAGCCATTGCCCGCAGCGCTCTATCCACGCGAAAAGCTGCTCATCTCCGTGGACCGAAAAGACACCAACTCCGCCGCGCTACCGATGCGCTTTGCCCTGCGCATCGCCGGCCAATGGTATGCCTCCGCCGCCCACACCATCGGCGCGGCGAGCACCGAGTTCACCCGCCACACACTCGATTTCATGACCTACTCGAGCGGCTGGAAATCGCTCACCTATGTGCCGGGCACCACGCTCACCCTCGGCGCAGACATCGCCCTGCCCGCCGGAGACATCGAGGCCTACGGCATCTTCTTCGACGACAACTTCAACAACAGCGGCGTCGAGATCGACACTTTCCGCATCGGCTCATGGAACCCCGCCACCAGCGCCAGCGACCTCACTACCCTCGCCGCCCAAGGCAGCACCTTCGAGAGATGGGCCGCCACCCACGGCCTACCGACTGACGGCACTGGCCTCGGCGCACCCACCGCCACCCCCGCCAACGACGGCGTGCCCAATCTGCTGAAGTATGCCTTCGGCCTCATCCCGACCGCACCCGCTTCCGGCTCTCAATTGCCCGCCGCCACCGTCAACGGCACCACCCTCGACTTTAGCTTCACCCGCCTCCGCGACGCCACCGACATCACCTACCGCGTCGAGCGCAGCCTGCACCTCGCCCCCAATTCATGGCAAGAAGTCTGGAACAGCACCAGCAACCCCTATCCCAGCACCAACACAAGCATCCTCCAAACCGTGCCCATCGACACAACAGGCCAGAGTGGCGTCTTTTGCCGCCTGCGAGTGACGAAGCCTTGATGCCTTCCGTTGCTCCTTTTTCAAACCCACATCCATGAGCACGAATCAGAAATCCTTCCAAACCGGCCATCAAATTGCGATTTACCGGGCGGGAAAGCGCACCGATGCCGACGCCATTCCATTCAGCGTCGAAGCGCTTGAGCAAAAGGCCAGGGACAGGCTCTCGCCCGAGGCCTACGATTGGGTGGCGGGCGTGGCGGGCGGTGGCGGCACCGCGCGGGCGAACCTCGCGGCTTTTGATCGCTGGAAGATTGTGCCCCGCATGTTGTGCGACATCTCGCAGCGCGATTTCAGCGTCGAGATCTTCGGCAGGCACTGGCCGCTGCCCTTTGCGCTCGCACCCATCGGCGTGCAGGCGGGTTGCCATCCCGAGGGAGAAAAGGCCACGGCACGCGCGGCAGCAGCGTTGGGCATCACCTTCACCCTCAGCACCGTTTCGACCTTCTCAATGGAAGAGGTCGCGCAGGCCGCAGGCCCCGGTCCGCGCTGGTATCAGCTTTATTGGTCCAAGTTGCCCGAGATCACGCAGAGCTTTCTCCAGCGTGCCGAAAACGCGGGCTATGAGGCCATCGTCGTCACGCTCGACACACAATCCCTCGGCTGGCGTGAGACGAATCTACAACTCGCCCATCTGCCGTTCCTGCAAGGCATCGGCCTCGCGAACTATTTCAGTGATCCCGTTTTCCGCAGCCTGCTGAGCAAACCACCGGAGCAGGACATCGCTGCCGCCGCGGACAAGTATCTCGAAGTCTTTTCCAATCTCGCCCACACCTGGGCATCGCTGCAATTCATCCGCGATCACACCCGCCTGCCCATTCTCGTCAAAGGCGTGCAGCACCCCGATGACGCCCGCAAAGCGCTCGATGCCGGTGTCGATGGCATCATCGTCAGCAATCACGGCGGGCGGCAGACCGATGGCAGCGTGGGCACTCTGGAGGTGCTGCCCGGCATCGCCGCCGCTGTGGATCGTCGCGTGCCCCTACTCATCGACAGCGGCATCCGCCGCGGCTGTGACGTCTTCAAAGCCCTCGCCCTCGGTGCCAATGCCGTCTTCCTAGGCCGTCCTTACATGTGGGCACTCACCGTCGGCGGCGAGGCCGGCGTGCGCGAGTGCCTCATGAACTTCAGCGCCGATCTCGACCTCACCTGCGCCCTCGCGGGAAAAAGCCGCGTCAGTGAAATCAGCGCTGCCGACCTGCTCCCAGCGAGGTAAACCGCCACCTTTCTCATTAAGACCTTTTCGCTCTGCTAGAGCCAAGCTTGATCACGATCTCCACATCCGTAAGCGCCATCCAGCGTGGCAGGGACAATCATCACCGCCGCGATCATCAGCACTTACGACAAGAACTGTAAGCTCGTCACGGCCCGTTTTGAACTCGCATCCCGCCCATAATGCTGGCCTGTCTCTGCCTTCCTTGATTGGTTTCTGATGCTCGCGTCCTACTGACGTCGAGCCATCACCTACACCACCCACCTCAGCACCCTCGAACGCTCTCTTGTCCGGAGGTGGAGTTAACATATCACCCTCTTTTGCCATCACCGGAGCGAGGTTGCTCCCCGGGCCACGTTTGCTTCGGCGATGCGTTCACTCGTCCACTCAATTCTGCTCGCCTTTACCCTCGCCCTGCCCGCTGCCGCCGAGGAGCCGCCACCCGTGATGAAGCGGGGCGTGAAGCTCTTCACGGATCGCGATTATGCGATCGACGAAATGCCCGATGCCGTGCGCGACCTGCCGTTTCATCACACGAGCATCGAAAAGACGGATGTGACCGTCACGAAGCCTGGCACGCTGCTGGCACTCACGCCGACGATCCGGCCGAAAGCCTCCAGTCAGGAGGAAGCACTGCAAAAAGGGGGCTTCACGAAGGTGGATGTGCCTGAGGTGCAGTTTTTCGCCGGTGAGGTGAATCGCGTGAGCCTGTATCGCAAAGCGGTGAAGGCCGGTGAACGGCTACAGTTCAAGAAGATGGTGCTGCTGGTGCTCGCGGAGGGTGCGATGGTGCAGGAGATGGATGGATTGACTCCTTCCGTGATCTTGAACCCAGGCGCGGAGTTTCAAGATGATGCTCGCAGTGGCGCGATGATCATCGGGATGGATCGCACGCCGAAAGGTCGCATCTGGGGCTGCTGGACGGGCACCGGGGACAAGCCGGATGGCTATTTTCTCCTCGCGACGAGTGATGACGATGGCGCGACGTGGTCAAAGCCACGCGTGGCGGTCGGGGCGCGGATGGAAGCGGCGCAAAAGATTAGCGGCGCGCTGGTGGGGA
>JBKCXA010000736.1:0-5956 GCA_046316935.1 Prosthecobacter sp. | reverse complement strand
AGTTTCTCATCATCCGGGCTGAAGCCCGCATACATCGGCAGCAGCTTGATGCCGCGCAGGCCCAGCTCCTCATGCCCGGCCTGCATCTCACGCTCCCAGCCATGCTGCGCGGGATCGACCGAGAGAAAGCCCGTCATCCGTGCCGGATCACGCGCCACATGCGCCGCCACGGTGCGATCATCCACCCACAGGCCGCTGAGCCTTGCCTTCCCACCAAACACAATCGTGTGCGTGTCCTCTGGTGCGGTGGCGCGATAGGCCTCATACGTTGCCGAGTAATCCACCACCCGCCCCGGCCTCGCCCGGCCTGCCTGACGGATGAAATCCTCCGTGAAATCCGCGGGAAAGTTCCAGGCGTGGGAATGGACGTCGATGATCATAAAGCTGTGGTCATCAAACGCCTCGCCAGCCAAGGTTCTCCCGCCATAATTTGATTCCCCCAACCGTTCCCGAGCCGTGGCCCGACTTCTCACCTCTTACCTCTCACTTCTCACGGCTCTCGCCTGCGCGGCCGACTTCCCCGCGCTCTACAACAGCGAGCCGGGCAACCCTTCGCCGATGTCGCCGCAAGAGGCATTGAAAGCACTCAAACTACCCGAAGGCTTCAACGCGACGCTCTTTGCCGCGGAGCCGGATGTACAGAATCCCATCGCGATGGCTTGGGATGCCAAAGGCCGCATGTGGGTGGCAGAGAACTACACTTACGCGGAGCGCACGAAGCGCTTTGACCTCGCGCTAAAGGATCGCGTCATCATCTTGGAGGACAAGGACTGGGATGGCATCGCCGAGACACGGAAAGTCTTCACCGAGGACGTGCAGATGCTCACCAGCGTCGAGGTCGGTCGCGGTGGCGTGTGGCTCATGTGCCCGCCGCAGGTGCTTTTCATCCCGGATGCCAACGGTGACGACATCCCCGACTCCGAGCCGCAAGTCGTCATCGACGGCTTCACGGTGGCAAAGGACAACTACCACAACTTCGCCAACGGCCTGCGCTTTGCGCCCGATGGCTGGCTCTACGGCCGCTGTGGGCACTCCTGCCCAGGCAAGCTCGGCCTCCCCGGCACGCCGGAAGAGCAACGTGTGCCCATGAAAGGCGGCATCTGGCGCTATCATCCTGAAAAGAAGATCGTTGAAGTGCTCACGCACGGCACCACGAATCCATGGGGCCATGATTGGGATGCGAATGGCGAACTCTTCTTCATCAACACCGTCACCGGCCACCTCTGGCACCTCATTCACGGGGCGCACCTGATGGATTCGAGCACGCTGAACCCGCTCGTTTATGAAAAGCTCGATACCATCGCCGATCACTACCACTACGACCGCAGCGGAAGCTGGACCGAAAGCCGCGATGGCAAGGCCAACAGCCTCGGCGGCGGCCACGCCCACATCGGCATGATGATCTACCAGGCGGATCAATGGCCGGAACAGTATCGCAACAAGCTCTTCACGCTGAACATGCACGGTCGCCGTGCCAACGTGGAGCGACTCGAGCGCAACGGCAGCGGCTACGTCGGCAAACACGAGCCCGATGTCTTCCTCAGCGACGATCCGTGGTTCCGCGGCATCGAAATCAGCACCGGCCCGGACGGCAGCGGCTTCATCCTCGACTGGAGCGACACCGGCGAATGCCACGACTCCACCGGCGTGCATCGCACCAGCGGCCGCATCTTCCGCATCAGCTACGGAGAGCCGAAGAAGCCCGAAACGCCCTACGCCTGGCGGAAGCCGTGGCCGAAGGCGGATTTGAAATCAAGCAACGAGCATGCCCGTGTCCTCGCTTTGCGGGAGATGAGCCAGTTCTGGCCTTTGGATACCATCACAGGGCCGCAGGAGCATTTTGTGTATCCGGCGGAGACAGGAACTGCGGAGGTTTTGACCCAATTGACCTTACTGACGCGGAATGACTCGTCGAAGCTCGTGAAGCTGAACCTGGCTTCGATGCTTCAGAGATTGCCGCTTTCAAAAAGGGCCGGGCTGGCGGTAGCTCTCACCACCCAGACGGAGCTGGCCGATGATCCGTTTTTGTCGCACCTGGTCTGGTATGGCATTTCACCGCTGAAAGCCGATTCACTGCTCGAAATCGCCAAAGCATGCTCCTGGCCCAAAGTCACCCGCTGGATCTCCCGCAAGCTCGCCACCGAGCCGGAGGCGTTGAATGCTTTGCTGGCCATCAACAGCTCCGAAGAGGTGCTCGAAGGCATGGCGGAAGCATTCAAAGGCATCCGCAAGGCTCCGAAGCCGGCGAATTGGGATCGTATTGTAGTCCCGGCTTTAGCCGGTTCTGTTCCGGCTAAAGCCGGGACTACAAAACTCATTCGTGACCTCAGCATCCTCTTCGGTGACGGCCGGGCGCTAGATGACGTGAAGAAACTCGCTCTCGATGACAAGGCGGACATCACCGCCCGCGAATCGGCGCTCAAAACGCTCATCGAGGCACGTCCGGCAGACTTGCGCGAGGTTTGCACAAAGCTCATCGACGTGCGCGGCCTCAATACGGCGGCAGCGCGAGGACTCGCGTTGTTTGATGATCCGGAGATCGGCAAGCAACTCGCCAAGAACTACCGCAAGTTCGCTGCGGGCATCATGGACACGCTCGTCGCGCGTCCGGCCTTCGCGAAGGCCATGCTCGCCGAAATGGCCGCCGGACGCATTCCGCGCACGGAATTGAGCGCCTTCCACGCCCGTCAGATTCGTGCTTTCAATGATGAAGCTCTCACCAGGCAGCTCGTCGATGCTTGGGGCGAATTACGCGAGTCCGCTGCCGACAAAAAACAACTCATCGAGAAGCTGAAGGGCGAATTGAAGCCGGAGGTCCTCAAGCAGGCCAATCTCAGCAACGGTCGCGTCCTCTTCACCGCTGTCTGCGGGGCCTGCCACGTGATGTATGGCCAGGGTGGGAAGATCGGCCCAGATCTCACCGGCAGCGGTCGTGCGAGTCTCGATTACCTCCTCGAAAACATCGCCGATCCGAGCGGTGTGGTCAGTGCGGACTACCGCATGAGTTTGCTCACGCTCAAAGACGGTCGCCAACTCAGCGGCGTGATTGCGGAGAAGGACGACCGCACGTTGACGCTGCGAACCTTGACCGAATCCTTGACCCTTGACCGGTCTGAGATCACGAAGACAGACACGTCACCGCTTTCCATGATGCCCGAGGGCCTCTTGCTTGCCCTTCAGCCGGATCAAGTGCGTGATTTGATCGCTTACCTGATGCATCCCGTGCAAGTGAAGTAGCACAGCCCCCCCTCAATCACGGGGGGGGAGCTTGAGAGAAACTTCATTTGTCAGTCCTGCTCCTTCCTGCTGTATCTTTGACCATGTCCCAAGGACCCCTCCTCATCACCGGCGGCGCCGGCTACATCGGCTCCCACACCGTCCGTCACCTGCTCGACCAGCACGAGCGTGTCATCGTGCTCGACAACCTCGTCTTCGGCCATCGCGATGCCTTGCCGATGGATCGCGTGACCTTCATCGAGGGCGAGATGGCGGATGCGGCTCTCATTGAGAATCTGTTCAGCGAGCACAAGCCGGAAGCCGTGCTGCACTTCGCCGCCTTTGCGTATGTCGGCGAATCCGTCACCGATCCGCTCAAATACTACCGCAACAACCTCGCCGCGCCTCTCACCCTGCTCGAAGCGATGCAGCGCCATGGTTGCAAGCGCTTCATCTTCTCCTCCACCTGCGCCAGCTACGGCGATCCGGTGCGAATCCCGATCGACGAATCTCATCCTCAAGCTCCCGTGAACCCTTACGGTGCCTCGAAGTGGATGCTCGAACGCGTGCTGCGTGATTGTGAGCGTGCCTGGGGCCTGAAAGCGGTCTTCCTGCGCTATTTCAACGCCTCCGGCTGCCACCCGAGCGGCGAGATCGGCGAGGATCACAACCCGGAAACCCACCTGATTCCTCTTGTGCTGCAAGCCGCCACAGGTGAGCGCCCGCACATCACCGTCTTTGGCACGGACTACCCCACGCCGGACGGCACCTGCATCCGCGATTACATCCACGTTTGCGATCTCGCCAGCGCCCATGCACTCGCCTTGAAATACCTTCGCGAAGGTGGGGATACCATCGCCATCAATCTCGGCACGGGGCGCGGCTTCAGCGTAAAGGAGATCATTGCCACCGCCGAGTCCGTGACTGGGAAAACCATTCCGGTCGTCTATGGCGAGCGTCGTGCGGGCGATCCGTCCGAACTCGTGGCCGATCCTGCGCTCGCCGCGAAGGTTCTCGGTTGGAAAGCTGCGCACCTCGATCCTCGCGGGCACATCGAGGGCGCCTGGAAGTGGATGACCGGGCCGCGAGGCGGTCGATACTCGAATTGAACGAATCCACGTGTGGCCTGTCACACGAAGACCCCAAAAGCCTCCTGCCGCCTCTCCATGAAAGGACTCCCAGCCTTCCTGCTCTCTCTCATCGTCGTCATTTCCGGCGCTTGGGCACATGCGGTTGAACTCATCGGCCAGCCGCAAGTGGCGACCACCGCCACCGGAGCCACGATCACCTGGAAAACGGATGTCGCCTGCGGCACGCGGCTCAGCTACGGGCTGAACGCGGCCCAGTTGAATCAAAAAGCCGAAGGCCCCGTCGCTGCGGAGCATGTTGTCACGCTCAGCGGTCTCTCCACCGGCACGACGTATCATTACAGCCTCGGCAGCGCCCGCCAGCAGCTCGCTACCGGCACCTTCATCACCAGTGGCAATGCCCCCGCCGCGAATCCGCCACCCTCCATCGTGCGCCGCGTGCTCGACGCCATCACACCGGAGAAGAAACCCGAGCCAAAGGCGGCCATCCCGGCGCAGGCACCACCGACGCGGCAGACCTGGGGAAACGTCTCGACCCTTCAGGATCACTTTGACCGCCACGGACCTGATTTTGCGAGCAAATCTCCCGACGACTATGCCGCGCAAGCTTGGCTCTTCCTGCAACGTGCCCGCACCGAGGCCCTGCCCATGAAGCTCGACGACACCGATGGCACGCTGAGGGTCTTTGATCCGAAAACGCGAGCTTTCGCCGCCTACAACGAAAGCGGCCGCACCAAGACCTACTTCAAACCCGAGAGCCCCACCTACTGGCAGCGTCAGCCAGGACGCCCGGTGAAGCCCTCTGACCTCCGTTTCTCCTCCCGCTGAAATGCCCCGTAAAGCCGCCCCAAAAAAACCAGCCATGAGAACCTCCTCCACCACGCACATCTGCCCCGTGTGCGGTTACGACGAGCTCAAGGAACCGCCGCGCAACCGCACCGGTGGCGCCTCGCTCGAAATCTGCCCGAGCTGTGGCTTCCAGTTCGGTGTGACCGATGACGACAAAGGCCTGACCTACGACGAGTATCGCCAGCAGTGGATCGAGACCGGCATGAAGTGGTCCAGCAAAAGCCTGAAACCGCGAAAGGACTGGAACGCCCAGACCCAGCTCGGCGGCCTCGCCCTCAGCGCCACGCTGCGGCGTGTCCGCGGCCGCCCGCCACGGGTGTATTTGAAGCCGGCGTAAGGTTTTCTTCCGCGTGGTATCCTGAAGGCACTCAGACTTTTTCGGAGCAGAACGGCTCGCAAACGATAACAGCGAAACTCGACCGACACATCTTCAAGCCCCCCCCGAGCCGTTCTCCTTGAGAGCCCAGGGAACGATTGTGGGTAGTAATGCTCTTATCCAAATGAGCTCCCTCACCACGGCAATCTCGACTGTGACGTCTGGATTATTTTATGTTCCTTTAATTCCATCAAAGGAATCCGAGTAATTTGCTCATCGTATTCGCAAATCTTCAAGAGCCAGCATGCCTTGTAAGTCACCCCGCCCTCACAAGCTATAAGCATCTGAAAACGGTACTCAGCACAACATAACGGATCATCAGCAGCCCGCCGCATTACGTTCGTAGGCCCGAAAAAAGCACCCTTATGTTCAACTTCGGCAGCCATGACGAAATGCCTGCCCGATTGATCAGGCACGATGGTAGCAC
>JBKCXA010000735.1:0-2412 GCA_046316935.1 Prosthecobacter sp. | reverse complement strand
TGGCGACGTCGTCGAGTGGCGGTTTAATGTGTGACCTGAGAATCACCTCACCATGCTCGCCGTCTGCGCCAGCACGTCGGCGAAGGGGATGCGCTCCAGCAGGCCAAAGCTCGGGTGCCGCGTCAGGCGTTCGCGGCTGGTGGCGGGGCTGGTGAGGCCGCAGAGGAACCGGGCGAGCTGACGGGAAGTGCGCAGCGATGGATGCTTCTCTCGCAGCAGTTCCTGAATCGCGGCGACATGCCCGGTGGTGATCGGCGGCGTGGCGGATTGCGGGATTTCGCGTGGTGAATCCATCGCGAGGCCTTTTTCGCGTTCTTTGCAGCTCGTGCAGGTGCCGCAATCGGATTCCATGGCCTCGCCAAAGTAGTTCAAGAGCCATTTCGTGAGGCAGCCGCGGTGCTCGGCGAGTTCGATGACCTGGCGCAAACGCTCGACATCGCGTCGTTCGCGGTCGGCGAAGAGCTGCTGCATCTTTTGCGTGATCTCTTTGGGATCGCGGCGGTGGGCGTCTTCACTGAGGCGATACTTCTGGCGGCTGCCGCTGGGCTTGAGCTCAATGTCGCCAGATTCTTGAAGCCAGGTGAGGGCCTTGAGGATGCGCTCGCGAGGTTCTTCGAGGGCGGTGGCGGCTTCATCGGGATTGAGCGTGATCCATTTCGTGCCGCGTTTGCCCGCGGAGAAGAGACGGCGCAGGAAGGCCTGACGATCCGGCTTGTGACCGGAGAGCACGCGTGGCTCGGGCTGGAGAAAGCGGAACTGGTAGCTGGCGTAAAACGTGCCGAGCGGACGGAGGATGCCGTCGAGTTCGAGATTCGTGATGACGGTCTCGATGACGAGCGGGCGGATGTCCGTGGCGTGCGAGAGATCGTACATCGAGACATCGAACTCGCTGCCGCCGAGCATGAGATGATCGAGGAGCTGGCGGATGGCCTGCGGGGTGGGCGTGTCGCCAAAGGTGAAGTTTTCCAGCACGATGCAATCATCGGCACAGGCGAGCATCTCGCAGACGGAGGTCTTTCCATCACGACCGGCGCGTCCGGTCTCCTGCGAGTAGTTTTCGAGCGTCTTGGGCAGGTTGTAGTGATAGACGGCGCGGATGTCCGCTTTGTCGATGCCCATGCCGAAGGCGATCGTGGCCACGATGACATCCGTCTGCCCGCTCATGAAGGCATCCTGCGCCGCGTGGCGGTGCTCATCGGGCAAACCGGCGTGGTAGGCGAGGGCATTCACACCGCTCTTCTGAAGATGCGTGGCGACGTGCTCGGCGGTGTTTTGCAGCGTGACATACACGATGCTGGGCACTTTCCGCTTCAGCAGCACCTTGGTGAGGTAGGGCAGCCGTTGCTGCGCGGTGCATGGCGTGATGCGGAAGTGCAGATTCGGCCGGTGGAAGCTCGTCTGGACGTGGTCGCTTTGATTGATGGAAAAAGCCGCGCGGATGTCCACCGCCACGGAGGGCGTGGCGGTGGCGGTGAGGGCCAAAACGGGCCGGATGCCGAGTTCCCGGGCCACATGGGCGAGGCGGAGGTATTCCGGACGGAAGTTGTGCCCCCACTCGGAGATGCAGTGCGCCTCATCGACGGCCATTATGGCGATCTTCAACTGCTTGAGCCGCCCGACGAAGTTTTCATTCATGAGCCGCTCCGGGGCGATGTAGAGCAGCTTCAGCGTGCCGTTCCGCATGCCATCGAAGACTTCCGCCGCCTCCTGCTGGCTGAGCGAGGAGTCGAGACGTGCGGCGGCGATGCCACGAGCCTTCAGCGCCTGCACCTGATCCTTCATCAGGGCGATGAGCGGCGAGATGACGAGCGTGACGCCCTCCATGAGCAGCGCCGGAAGCTGATAGCAGAGCGATTTCCCCGCGCTCGTGGGAAACAAGGCCAGCGCACTGCGCCCGGCGAGCAGCGTCTCGATGACCTGCTGCTGCCCGGCACGAAAGGCCTTGTAGCCAAAGTGCTGTTTCAGAGCGGCGTGGAGGTCGTGGGGCATCAGGTTATGCAGTCTGGCAGGCAGTGCCCGCCCTCGCAAGATTCGATGACAAAGACAAAGCCACGCGTGACAGACTGCCGATGGGAAGGTAGGATTTTTTCGATTTTCGCCTCCTGTGAACTCCCCAGCTCCCATCTTTCGCACCTGCTGGCAGGCTCTCGCCGCCTTCTGCCTCCTGACTGGAGCGGGTTGCGTGCCGACGAGCGATTACGAGGCGCTGCAAAAGGAGAACCAGGAGCTTCAAACGTCCGTGGACACATTGCGTGTGCAGATGCGCCAGCTCCAGACGCAGTTGCTTTACGCCCAGCAGCAGCAGGCGCAGGCGGTGGAGCTGCAGGCCCGGCTCGATCAGGCCAAGCGGGAGGTTGCCGAGAAAGAAGAGGAAATGCGCCAGCTCCAGGAACGCTGGGAGAAATTCAAAGG
>JBKCXA010000734.1:0-2469 GCA_046316935.1 Prosthecobacter sp. | reverse complement strand
ATCCGGTTGCAGAGTGGGAAGACAGAGTCTCCGCGCAGTTTAAAGCCCTCGCGAGTTTTGCAAAAAGCTGCGGCTGTGCTCTGAAGGATCGCGACCTTCCAGCCAGAGCGTTTGGAAAGTCGGGGCGTGAGCACGAGGTTTTTCATGCAGGTGCGGGCGCACGGTTTTGGAAGTCCACCTTCCCCGGTGAAGCGGGTTTTGGGCAGTTTGGCTATTACACGCCAGCGGGCTACTTGCGGCGATTGAGGCTCAGCAATCGCATCTTTGGCGACGACGTTCAGTTTGAGGGCATCTGGAAGCGCCCGGGTGGCCTGAGCATCGTGACCTCGCAGCCTTTCATCCAGCCGCATCCCGTGCGCTTCATTCCGACGGAGGAGGAGATTCATGGTTTGCTGCATGCGCTGGGCTTTGGCTACAACGACAGCCTGATGCTCTGGGAGCGCGGCGATGGGGTGCAACTCGCTGACACGCATGATCGCAATTTCATCCGCGCACCTGATGAGACAATCATCGCGATTGATGTGCAGCCGCGTTTGTTGCCGGGGCATGACTTTGAAGCCGTGATCGCGGCACCGGGCGTGTGACTGGCGTGAGCGCGGGCGCATAATTCAATGACAAGCGCAGGTCCCGCAGCCTTTCTTGAGGCCGGCGAGACGTTTTTCGATTTCGAGGGAGGTCGGGGTGACGGCGAGACCGCCGAGGGAGGTGCAGCGATGCTCGCGAGGCATGCGTTCAGAGACGGCTTTGGCGGCGTCGATGACTTCATCGAGCGGGATGAGCGGATCGTAGCCCGCGAGAGCCATGTTTGCGCAGGAAAGGGCGTTGGAGGCTGCCATGACGTTTTTGCCAAGGCACGGTGCCTCGACGCGATTCGCGATGGGATCGCAAATCAGGCCGAGCATGCTCTGGAAGGCCATCGAAGCCGCCGCGATGGCCTGATCCCGCGTGCCGCCTGCGAGGGTGACGAGCGCGGCGGCGGCCATGCACGCTGCGGAACCGCCTTCGGCCTGACAACCGCCCACTTCCGCCGCAAAGGTCCAGCGCGTGGCAATGAAAACGCCGATCAATCCGGCGGCGAGCATGGCCTTGGCCATGTCTTCTTCGCTTTGATTCATGGACTCGGCCATGGCGATGACAGCTCCGGGCAAGGCAGCACACGCGCCTGCCGTCGGCGCGGCCACGATGACGCCCATGCTGCTCTTCACTTCCATGATCGCGGTGACGTAGAGGATGATGCGGTTCAAAGCGCCGCCATCGAGTAAGCGGCCTTCTTGCATCATCTCGGCAAACTTGCCGCTTTGATGATGCAGCACGCGATCTTCGTAACTCGTGCCCGCGATGCCGCTGGCGATGGATTTGCGCAGGATGCGGACGATGTCGGTCATCTTCGCAATGACTTCCTCCTCGGTGAAATTGCCGCGAGCACGCTCATACTCGATGGCGAGCTGCCAGAGCGGTGTGTTTTTATCCGCGTCATGCTCTAGCATGGCCGCGCAGCTCGTGAAGGGCACGTGGAGGTCTTTGCGAGATGGCACCGGCAGCACGGGAGAAAGCCGCTTCACTGAAGATCCGTCTGATTCGACGAATCGGTCTGATTTTACCTGGATGAGTTGCTGGCCACCGAGGCCGTGAGTGATGCAGACACTCTTGTCTGCTTCTGAGAGGCCCAAAGTGCAGACAGGAGTGTCTGCATCACACCGGATCAGCGTCTCGTGATACCCACCATCCATCCGCAGCGGCACTCCATCGATCTCGATGACCTCGATCATCCCACCACCCGTGGAGATGGCGATCAGCGTGTGCGTTTCGCGGCTGTTCTTCAGCGTGAGCCGATACGTGTTCGGATGTGGATCACCGACATCGACGGTTTCAATGCGCAGCTTAATACCGGCCTCGGCGAGTGCTTGAGCGGAGTTCGGAAGGCGCTCGTCATCGGCCTCCCAGCCAAGCAACCCACCAAACAACCCCATGTCGCTGCCCTGACTATCGTGCGTTGTCGGCAGCGAACCCGCGCGATCAAACTCAACGAGCACCTCCGTGATCGCTCCATCCATCAAATCGCGGGCGAGCCTGCCGATGCGCAGCGCCGCGGCGCAGTGCGAACTGGACGGCCCGCGCATCACGGGTCCGATGACGTCGTTAAAGATGGAGACGGCAGTCATAAAGGTAGCAGGTTGGAATTATCTGGGGATCTCATTCACCGTGTAATAGGCTTTCCGGTGGAGCAGCGGCTCTTGATCGCGTGAGACGAGCTTTCCGAAGTCAAAGTCGTGCACGTGATCCTCGACGATCTTGTCCACCACGAGCCGCACGCTGAGTGCATCGGCTGCAGGTGTGGCGGAGACGATGCGCGGCGTGGTGTGATCGACTTCCGGGCTGCCGTAGGCTCCGTGGTAAATGTAAGTGTAAGTGCCGAGCGTGTAGTTCTCCGGCTTCGACGCTGTTGCTGCATCGACGGGCTTCGTGAAG
>JBKCXA010000733.1:0-2987 GCA_046316935.1 Prosthecobacter sp. | reverse complement strand
AGATTCAGCAGGTCCTGCGCGGGGATGCCGATGCCTTTGTCAGCGATCTCGATGACGGCGTCCGCACCATCCCGCCGCAGGCGGATTTCGACGGGCTGTGCCTCGGGTGAATACTTTACGCCATTGGAGATGAGATTGGTGAAAATGTGCCGGAGCAGGGCCTCGTCACCTTTGGCCATGCTGAGATCACCTTCGATTTGGAGGAGGATAGGGCACTTTCGATGCGTGACAGACTGAGTTTCATCAATCAGCCGACGCAGGATGTCCTCGAGGTCGATGGTGGCCGGTTTGAAGCCGAGCTTGCCCGCTTCGACACGGCCGAGGAGCAGCACCTGCTCCATGAGGCCGGCCATGTTGCAGGTGCTGGCGTAAATTTCATCGCACAGTTCGCGGCGCTTCTCGGGGCTGAGGCGCTCGTCAAACTGGCGCATGATCTCCACGGCAGACATGGTGACGCCGAGCGGAGTGCGGAACTCATGACTCACCATGGTGACAAAGCGTGACTTCAGCTCGCCGAGCTCGCGCTCCTGTGACAGCGCTTCATTGAGCTCTTCATGCGCCTGGCGCAGCTCGGCGGTGCGTTCGGCCACGCGATGTTCGAGCAGGTCAGTGGCGGCTTTCAGCTCCGTGGCGAGGCGGGTTTTTTGCTGGTTCGAGCGGCGAAGCAGGCCGATCCAGGCCAGCAGCAGCACGAGGATGGCCGCGCCGCCGCCGCCCCAGCGCCAGAGCTGCCGCGTGAGCACGACGGGAGAGACGCCGAGGGACTTTACATCCGCCGCCGCGCTGGCGAACCAGAGCTGGCGCGGCGATTGCGAGGTAGCACGACCGACGAGGGCACGCAGCAGCACCTCGTCATCAACGCGGAGGTTTGTTTCTGACGAGGGCTTCGGGCTGTAGGAGACAGCATGGAACGGCACACCCGCGTCAGATTCGAGCTGAAGCGAGGTGCGCCAGTATCCCTTTTCAATCGGTATCTGGTCGAAGGACAGGAGCCTGCCGCGTGTCTCCACGAGATCGGAGGTGAACGAGCCGCTGATGATGTCATCCAGAGCGGCCTGGCGCGGCGCAGGCGTGCCTTTGCCGTCTTTCAGGACACGCACAGTGGCGAAGACGAGATCGTGGGGCTGGTAATCCGCATCGTCGATCTCCGGGAGCGGATGACCCACAATCTCCACCTCGTCTCCGATCTCCAGCTTTTCCGGCCATAGGCCGCCGTCGGCATAGCGGGCGGCGGGATTGCTGCTGCGGTTCCACGGGTGGGTGAGTTTGACGCTGATGGCGGCATCTTCCCCGCGCACATGCAGTACTTGCGGGACAGGCCGCGCGATGAGCACGCCGCGCACTTTCACTCGCTCGACAGGCGGCACCGTCTGGCGGACCACGTCTTCAATGGGGCGCTGCGGGGCTTCAAAAGCGTCTTTCGTGCCGGGACGGAGCACCTGGAAATGCTGGGCCGAAGGAATGAAGAGACTGTAAGTCGAGCCCGGCAGCATGGCGAGCGTCATGCCAGTGAGGCGCACGCGGGCACCGAAGAGATTCTCCGGGAAAGGCATCTTCGCCGTGTCACGCACCGTGAGCAGCGCCCTCGTGTGCGGATCGAGCAGGCCGAGGCTCATGTTGGCTCCGTCCGAGATCCAGGCATCCACCGTTCCCTCCACGGATACCCATTGGCTGTACTCCTTGAAGTTGGCGAGGTGAGAGACCGGCACCGGCAGCGGTTCCGGCACCTTGCCTTTGCCGACGACACGGACATGGCAAAAGGAAAGCTCATAAGGCAGGACCGAGCCGTCCTGACCGGTTTCGACGAGCGATCCGGTGACCTCCACCACATCTCCGGGAGACATTTCAGGAATCTCCGTCGTGCCACCAGCGATGTCGCTGCTGCCAAATTTCTCTGTCCATCCCATGGTGAGATTGCAGGTCAATCCGAAGCCCCCCTCGCTGATCAATACATCCGCCAGACCATGACGCGCACATAAGGTGCCCCTGACGGTGACACGGCGGCCCCATTCGATGCGGTGTCTGGCCACATCCTCCACCGTGACGGCGGGCAGGTCGAAAAGCCCTTCTCCACCCTGCTTGAGGAATTCCAAATGCTGGAGGGAGGGGGCACGCAGGGCGTTGTAGCTGCTGCGCTGGCCGGTCGTCTGCCCGGTGATGCGCACTTTGGCACCGTGCAGCGTCCTGGGTATCTGGGCGGCATCCTCCACCGAGATGATGGCGGTGCTCCAGCGTTCGCGGCTGTTCAGACGCAGCTCCAGGTGCTTGGCCTTGTAGCGCCAGGTCCAGACATAGGCTTCCACACTCACCCAGCGCCCAGCCTCGGCGGTCGTGTTCAGTTCCATGATGCTCATGGAGGTGATCTTGCCCGCTGGCTCTTGTGCGCTCATGGCGACCGCTGCTGCGAAAAACAGCAGCAGCGCAAAAGACGTCGATGGGCGGATAAGGGGCATTTCAGTCCACCATGATGCCACATACGGCCCGTGATGAGTATCATACTAAAGTCCGATGGCAGAATGGGAAATCTGACAGGCGGGGGCTTTCGGGCGGCACCTCAGACCAAAGGTCTAATGCTTTAGTACAATACCCGGTTGTTTGGAGGTGGTGCAGGATCATCGCCGTCAGCCACACGGCATCACGACACCACACACAACCCAAACCAACACATACACCCATGAAAGCCAAGACCAACACCGCCAAGCAGACCACCGCCAGCGCCAAGTCCCTCCGCGACCTCAACACCCGCCGCAATCCCCTCGGCGGCATCCGCAAGCAGGAAGAAGCTGACAAGTAATCCGCCCTTCCTCCGGGAAATGCCACGCAGCCCCCTGCGTGGCATTTCTCCGGCCCTCTCACTTTTCACCTCAATCTTCTCACCCCTCCACCGCCATGTTTGCCAGCCACCACTATCACCGCGCCCTCGCCCTGCCTGAGAATCCCCTGCTGCGCACTTTGCGGCTGCCGGAGGACACGGACAGGAATCATTA
>JBKCXA010000732.1:0-6076 GCA_046316935.1 Prosthecobacter sp. | reverse complement strand
CGCGGAATCGGAGTGACCTTCGTGGCCGATTTTTTCCAAAAATCGAGCCCATCCGTCCCAGGGCTCGCCTTTCGGAGAAAGGCGGCCAGGGTCACGGCTCACGCCATGACACGATGTCATCCGCCGTTCGCGGGAGGCCGTCCTTGCCGCAACTGTAGATGGCGATGTCCACGGCCAGAAACTCGGGCGCTTGCTTGCCGCCGGGTTGGGAAATCTGAGAGTCGCGGTTTTGAACATCGGGATTGCTGACCTGATTGTCGCCACTCACATCGAGCCGCACGCGGAAAGGATTTCCCCACATGTCCACAAGTCGCGAAGGTCGCGGCTGGCTGATGATTCCATGGCGGTCATTCTTCGCGGTGGGAAACTCGACGAAGCGGATGGCTTTCGGGTTCAAATTCACCGCGCCCCCCTCCGCCGGCAGGCCCGTGAGGGTATCAATCAGCGCGGTGGAACCATCGGTGAGCCATTCTTTTTCGTCGGTCAGGTTTTCGAGCGAGAAGCGCCCGTATTCGGTGCGGTAGGAGTTCAGACCCGTTTTCAAATCGACCACGATGGCCCGCGTTTTGAGCCGGTTGCCGTCGTCGATGATCTTGCCGATCTGTGATGCGATGAGGGAGGCGAGCACGCTGATGATGACGATGACCACCAGGATCTCGATCAGTGTGTAGCCCCGGCCCCACCGCCGTGTTTTGGCGGACATGATCCGCCCGTGAGGGAACGCGAATCTTGTTTTCATGGCGCGATGCTACCAGACCGCGTGCTCGCAGGTCAATGACTGCTTTTTCAGCGCATCACCTCGGCAGAGCGCAGGATGCCCCAGCACATCATCCCGGCAAACGCGAGCAACTGAACGCCGCTGATGGCCAGCAGGCGGTTGTGCCCCGGCCCCGGCGCCTCGACGAGCACCCGCCAGCTGACAAACAAGCCGATGGGAAGCGTGACGAGCGGCATCGTGAAGGCATGCTCCAAGCCTTCCTGGAACCAGTAAAAGCCCGCGGCATGCGCGGCGAGGATGAGGAGCACGATCTCCGCCTTCGCAAAGCCAGTGCCGAAGCGCACGGCCAGCGTGCGCTTGCCGGTGCGCCCATCCTCCGCAGCATCACGCAGGTTGTTGATGGCGATGAGCACCGTGCTGAGGCAGCCGATTTGAACCCCGGCGATGAGGCCATACTCCAGCCACTCGCCGGTGAGCACAAACACCGTGCCCGTCACCGCCACGAGGCCGAAAAAGAGGATCACAAACAGCTCGCCGAGACCGCGGTAGGCCAGCGGCACCGGCCCGCCGGTGTAGCCAAAGCAGAAATACAGCGAGGGCAGCCCGATGGCGAGGATCGGCGTGCCGCGCAGCTCGAACAACGGCAGCGCCAGCAGCGTGGCGAGGCCCAGCATCACCCACGCGGCGAGCTTCACCATGCCCGGCGAGGCGCGGCCACTCGCCGTGATGCGCCGCGGACCAATGCGGGCCTTCGTGTCCGCGCCTTTGAGCGAGTCGAGGGCATCGTTGAAGAAGTTCGTGGCGACCTGCAGCGCCATGCAACTGCCGAGCGTGCAGAGCGCCAGCTTGGTGTCCGCCTTGCCTGCCACCTTCACCGCCAGCGCCCAGCCTACCGCCACGGGGGCGATGGCCGCGCCGAGGGTTTTCGGGCGGGCGGCGGCGATCCAGTCAAAAAGCGAGGCCATGCGGAAGAAGGAGCCCCGTCTTACCAAGGTCCCCCGCGGCCTGCAACTACCCTGCGTGCCGAAACCTCGCCTTGCAGCCCTTTTCACCCCATGATCCCATGTGCCCATGAAAGGCTGTCTCGAAGCTCTGTGCATCCTCCTGCTCGGCGCAGGCGTGGCCGCATGGCTGGTCTGGGACGCCCTGCGGGAGCCGGTGCTGCCGCTTTCGGATATCGCCGCGGCCACCGTCGATCCCGCCGAGGTCAAAGGCGAGCTCGCGATGCTCAAACGGCAGTTTCAGACTCCCGAGGATTATCAGCAGCGGCTCGCCGCGCAGCACCTCACCGAGACCGCACTTTATAACCGCATCGCCGAGGCTCTCACCCGTCAGCGCCTGCTTGAATCAAAGCTGCCCACGATTTCCGAGAGCGAGGCCCGCGCCTGGTTTGATGCCCATCGCGAGTCCCTGAGCATCCCGGAGACCTTCCACGCCGCGCATGTTTTTCTCACCCGGCACGAGAAGAGCAAGCCCGACCGCCAGGCGGAGATCCGCACCATCCACCAGCAGCTTCAAAGGGGCACGCTGACCTTCCGCGAGGCCGCAGCGAGGTTCTCCGAGGATGACCGCACCAAGACACTCGCTGGCGACCTCGGCTGGTTCTCCGCCGACCGCATGCCACCCGACTTCATCGCCACCGTGCAGAAGCTTCAGCCCGGCCAGACCAGCGCCCCCGTGCTCACCCGGCTCGGCTGGCATGTCATCCGCCTCATCGAGCACCGCCCCTCCCGCCTGCCCACCTGGGAAGAAGCCCGCGCCGAGGTGATGACGGCGCTGGATGCGCAGGCCCGGGCCTCTGTCCGTTGAATCCGTTGATGCCGTTCCAGCAGCAGCCTCGCCCTGCGAATCACTGGACATCCGCCCATCCGTCTCCATTCATCCGCCCCCGTTTTCCACCACCTGCTCGATGACCACCAAGCTCGATCCCAAGTTCACCAGCCTCCTCACCGATACCGCCGCCAAGCTCCAAGCACTCGACATGACCGGCCGGATGCATGACGACGCCGCCACGGAACTGCAAACGGCCGCCACCGAGCTCTCCAGCCAGATCGTTGACTTCGTCTCCCGGATCAATTCGGCCCAGGCCGCCAAGCTCGCCGCTGATCTCGCGGAAAAAGAGGCCGCCATCCATGCCCGCGAGCAGGCCGCCGCCGAAAAAGCCGCCGAAAAGGCACGCATCCAGGCCGAGCGTGAGGCCGCGAAGCTCGCCGCCGCAGAGGCCAAGATCAAAGCCATGGAGGAAAAGGAAGCCGCCCGCCTCGCCAAGGAGCAGGCCGCTGCGGAAAAAGCCGCCGAAAAGGCCCGCCTCGAAGCCGAACGCGAAGCCGCCCGCACGGCCGCTGCCGAAGAAAAAGAACGTGAACGCCTCGAACGCGAAGCCGCCCGCAAAGCCGCCGCCGAAGAAAAAGAACGCGAGCGCCTCGAACGCGAGGCCGCCCGTGAGGCCGAACGCGAGGCCGCCCGAAAAGAACTCGAGGCCATGAAGTCCGCCTCCGACGCGATCAAGGCGAAGCAGGAGACCGAAAACGCCACCGCCAAAAAGGCTGAGGAAGAAGCTCGCGCCCGCCGCGAGTCCGACCTCGCCAAGGCCCGCGCCGAGCAGGAAGCCAAGATGAAAGCCCGCCAGGCCGCCTCCCTCGCCATCCTCGCCGCCGAAAAAGCCGCGCTCAAGGCCGCCGGGAAGGCGTGATCCGAGACTTGCCATCTGTTTTCACACGCACATGGCGAAAGCATACCACCTTGTTTTCGCATCTGTCTCGTCGGAGTGCTCAGTGCTTAGTTCTCAGTTACGCCGCTTTATTTTCACTGAGCACTGTTTTCACTGAGCACTGAGAACTGAGCACTTTGATTGTTAATACCAATCCCCGCCTCCACCACTCCACCTCCTCTCCTGCCGTGGCCTCCTCTGACTCCGCACGCACACTCGTCGCCATCCCCGCCCGCTGGGGTTCCACCCGCTTCCCCGGCAAGCCGCTGCATCTCATCGCCGGGAAACCGCTTGTGCAGCATGTCTGGGAGCGCTGCCAGGAGTGCAAGCAGATCGACGACGTCATCATCGCCACGGACGATGCCCGCATCGCCGAGGCTGCGGCCTCTTTCGGTGCCAAAACCGTGCTCACCGATCCCGATCACCCCAGCGGCACCGACCGCATCGCCGAGGCCGCCAAGTCCTTCCCCGACCATCGCGTCGTCATCAACGTGCAGGGCGATGAACCGCTCATTTCGCCCGCTTTGATCGACGAACTCGCCCGCTCACTGCGGGATGATCCCGCCGTCAAATTGATCACCGCCGCCGCCCCCATCCAGGACCCCGCGCAGATCACCGACCCGAACGTCGTGAAGGTCATCTTCGACACGCATGGCGACGCGCTTTACTTCAGCCGCAGCCCCCTGCCCTTCCAGCGCAATCCCGATGCCTGGCCGCGCAGCTACCGCCACCTCGGCATCTACGGCTTCCAGCGCAGCTTCCTCTTCCAATTCGTCGCCTGGCCACCCAGCCGCCTCGAGCAAACCGAAAGCCTCGAGCAACTCCGCGCCCTCGAAAACGGCACCCGCATCCGCGTCGTCCTCACCGATGAACTCAGCCCCGGCGTGGACACACCTGAACAAGCAGCGGCGATCGAAAAGCACCTGGCGGGGAAGTGAAATAATTCCTCTCGCATCCATGATTAGTGATTATTGGCAACAGAATGAAGACAACAGAATCACTGCATTCTATTGTCTTCATTCTGTTGCCAATCTGGTCCCGTGAATTCACACTCGATGACTCGGAGATCTACTGCTCCGAGCTCATCTACAAAGGCTGGCTCGCCGCCACAGGAAAAAAATGGGCGAACTCGTCAAGCTCGGCGACCTCAACTGGGAGCCCCACGAGCCAGTCATCCGCACCATCACCAACGGACTGCCGCTTGATCGGGTGATGATCACACCACGCGATCTCGCCGCCGCAAAGCAGTTGGAAGTGATCCTACCAATCGGCGCACATCAAACTGGCCCCGTGGTGAAGAAGCTCAAATAAGGCAGCCCTCAAAAACAGAACATCCGCTCCAGCAGGATCAGAGTGTCGCCAGGTAGCAGACGGTCGGTGAAAAAGAGATGGCCAGCGAAGGGGTCGTGAGGACGGCTTCTCTTGTTCGTCACGCTGTAAAACACATTGTCTCGGGGCCGAAACACCGCCAGTGCGCAAAAGCCATCCACATCGTGCCTGCCCGAATCCAGAACGGCTTGTTGAATCGTTCGCCCCGGTTTTACCACCGATGGCAGCCGGACTCCAGGGCCGCAAACTACCACTGCCCGCGGATCGTTGATCTCGCCACGATGCGAAGCCAGCACCTGGCTGAACCTGCGGTGCCACGTCTCCTTCGAAATGGGTAGAAGATCGGTATAGGGAGCGTTCGCTGGGACGCGCTCGCTCACGCTGGCAGTGGTGCAACCAACAACGACACTGAGGAAGACTGTGAGAAGTACTCTGAGACCAATCATGGCATTGCCATTGATGATGAAGGAACGGCTGGGATGATGTCAACGAAAGCTACCCGCCGAAAAACACCCACTTCACCCATTTGATGCCTGCTCCAAAAAGCAGCAAAGCCCCGCACCCAAGGACCAGACAGCCAATACAACTGGCAAAATCCCGCCAGCCGCTTCTTTTTTGCCGGGCGGCGAGCAGCTCGGCGGACTCCGTCGGATCAATGCCATCGGAAACCAAATCCGCTGTTTTGTCTCTGACATAGTCCACCAGCCAGTCATCGAAGGGCCTTGTTTCGCAGGAGTCAGCTTCGTCTAAGCGACCGAATGGGGCACCATCCACCGGCGCTCCCTCTTCCCGGATGTTCATGGCATAAACGAATCCGCCAGAGTCCCTACCGAGCGCAAAGAAGTCGGATGACCAAGGAACCGCATCTTCCCCTTTCGGTTCACGCAGCTCAAGATTCAGCCGGATTAGAGCTTCGGCATCATCCCACAACTCATGCTCAGCGTTCCCACGCAACACGGCGAAAGGAAAACACTTCATGCGGTGCCGATAGGATGGCGGCAGGACGACATTGAGCGCCGACTCGATTCGCTGAAGGTCTTCTTCGGTCATGAGCGGGAATAGACCGGCAATGCTCCGTGTCGCAAGAAGGCAAAAACACGCCTCATTCGTTTTCCAAACCTCTGCGCCCTCTGCCTCTCCGCCCCTCTGCGGCAAACCCAAGCCACCGAGAGGCTCACTCAAACCGATACCCTGCCCCGCGCACGGTGGTGATGATCGTGGGGTTCACGGGATCGGCTTCGATTTTGCGGCGGAGCTGGGAGATGTGCATGTCGAGGGCGCGGCTGCTGGGGAAGAAGTCGAGGCCCCAGGCTTCATCG
>JBKCXA010000731.1:0-2399 GCA_046316935.1 Prosthecobacter sp. | reverse complement strand
GATCTACGCTGGCATGTATCGCATGAAGCTCTCGCTGTGGGGCTTTCATTGGAACGAGGGCAAGCCGGAGCCTTGCGCCGCGCCGCAGGCTGCGGTGCTGCGGGCACATGAGGAGGGCAAGCAACAGGAAGGCGGGCGCTTGTTGCGAGCCTTCACCGCGCCGTCGATGCAGTCGAACGAGGCGGAGATCACCGAGTGGCTCGATGGGCATGAAAGCATCGTCTTTGATCCCGTTTCGATTCCTTGGAACGGCCTGCGCATCGGTCAGGTGGCCGGACGCGCGAAGAAGCATGTGGGGCCGGGCGTGGCGATTGATTGGTTCGAGATCGAGGGACCGATCCACGCCGTGTGGCCGCCTGAGAGCCACAAGCGGCTCTTTGGCGACCTGTCGATCAAACCGTGGCCGCAAGGTAGTGAAGCGGTGCCGCCGCAGCGCGAGGAGGTGCGCAGCATCGGCGGCTATGTGCCGAGCATGCATTTCGATCTCACGCCGCAGGAGCGCAAACCGACGCTGGAGTCCGTGCAGTCTGCACAGCCGGAAGCGGATGCCCGCAAGCTGCTCAAGGCGTTTTTGCCGAAGGCGTTTCGTCGGGAGGTGAAGGCCGAAGAGATCGAGCCCTATGTGGCGCTGCTGCGCTCTCGACTCGCCGCGAAGGACTGTTTCGAGGACGCGATGCGGCGTGTGTATGTCGCGGTGCTCACCTCGCCGGAGTTTTTGTTTCACGCGCCGGATTCGCTCGCTTCGCGGCTCTCTTTCTGGCTCTGGAACGGCCCTCCGGATGCCGAGTTGCTCGCCGCAGACCTCCACAACCCCGCGGTGCTCCACAAAGCGGTGGATCGCCTGCTCGCGGACAAACGCAGCGAGCGCTTCATCGAGGATTTCGCCAATCAATGGCTCGAACTCAGCCGCCTCGATGAAACCACGCCCGATCCGCAGCTTTACCCCGAGTATCGCTTTTTGCTTCATGAAGGCATGGCTGCGGAAACCCGCGCCTTTTTGCGTGAACTCATCCAAAACGATCTCCCAATCACTGCGCTGCTCAAACCGGGCTTTGCCATGCTCACGCAGCGCCTCGCCGAGCACTACGGCATCAAAGACGTGCATGGTGTCGAGCCGCGCAAAGTGCTGCTGCCACCGGAAAGTCTGCGCGGCGGCCTGCTCGGCCACGCGGCCATTCACAAGCTTACCGCCAACGGCACCACCACCTCGCCCGTGAAGCGCGGCGTGTGGGTGATGGATCGCGTGTTGAACGATCCCGCCCCACCGCCGCCGCCCGGCGTCTCCGCTGTCGATCCCGATACTCGCGGCACCACCACCGTGCGCGAGCAGCTTGAGAAACATCGCGCCGATGCCAATTGCGCCGCCTGCCACGCGAAGATCGACCCTGCTGGCTTCGCTCTCGAAGCCTTCGATCCCATTGGCGGCTTGCGTGATCGCTACCGCTCCAACGGCCAAGGCGACGAACCACCCGAGAAAGGTAAAACCGATTGGCGAGTGCAATACAAGCTCGGTCCGAAAGTGGACCCCAGCGGCACCCTCACCGATGGCCGCCAGTTCAGTGGCCCGAATGATCTGAATGCCCTCCTCACCATCGATCCCGCCCGCCTCGCCCGCGCCTTCATCGCCCACCTCTCCCGCTACGCCACCGGAGCCGAAGTCAGCTTTGCCGACCGATCACAGATCCGCCAGATCGTCGAAAGCACGAAAGGCAGCGGCTATGGGATCAAGTCGTTGATCCATGCGCTGGCTCGAAGCGAAGTCTTTAACACTCAGACAATGGTAAAAAATTGAGGGTAAAAAATGAAACCCAACCTCTGAATCTTTTACCCCAAATCTTTTACCAGCCTCCTCCGAGATCATGACAACCCGTCGAAACTTCCTCCGCGCTGCTGGCGCTTGCCTTGCTTTGCCTTCCATCGGGCGTGCGGCTGAAAAGCTGCCGCCGAAGCGGCTTTTCGCCATTCATGTGCCGCTGGGCATGATGCCGCAGTTTTTCTTCCCAAAGGCTGGCGAGACCGCCAGCCCCTATCTCGACCTCATCGCCGCGCATCGTCCGCACTTCACCACTTTCAGCGGCCTCTCGCATCCAGGCGTGGATGGCAATCACCACGCGGGCCAGTGCTTCCTCACGGGTGCGCCGCATCCGGGACAGCCTACTTTTCGCAACAGACTCTCGCTCGATCAACTCGCCGCCGAGAAACTCGGGCTCGACACACGCTTCCCCTCGATCGCCGTGTCCGTCAGCAAAGGCGAGCACTATGGCGACTCCATCGCCATCTCGCGAGCAGGCGTCATGCTCCCGGCCGAAAAGAGCGCCGAGAAGCTCTACCGCCGACTCTTTGTCGCAGGCACGCCCGAGGAAAAAGCCGCCACCATGCGCCGCATTGAGGCCGGTGGC
>JBKCXA010000730.1:0-7115 GCA_046316935.1 Prosthecobacter sp. | reverse complement strand
GCGGTGGGCGGTGAGCGGTGGGCGGTGGGCGGTGCGATATGATGTAAGGTGTGCGGCAGATGGGGGCGGCCTACGGTCCACTGCCTACCGTTCGCCGTCCACCGTCTTCACCTCAGCCCGGCTTCGGCGAGACGCTCCTGCAAATCAGCGGCGAGAAGCGCCTGCTGCATGGGCTCGATCTTGCCCTGCACGAACTGGTCGAGGTTGTAGAGCGTCATCTCGATGCGGTGATCGGTGACGCGGTTTTGTGGGTAGTTGTAGGTGCGGATCTTTTCCTCGCGACCGCCGCTGCCGATGAGATTGCGGCGGTTGGCGGAGTATTTCGCGGCCTCCTCCTGCTGCTTTTTCTCCAGCAGGCGGCTGCGCAGGATGCTGAGGGCCTTTTCCTTGTTCTTGATCTGGCTGCGGCCGTCCTGGCAGCGCACGATGGTGCCGGTGGGGATGTGCAGGACCTGCACGGCGGAGTCCGTGGTGTTCACGCCCTGGCCTCCGGCGCCGGAGGACCGGCACACTTCGATGCGCACCTCATCCGACTTCAGCTCGATGTCCACCTCTTCGGCCTCCGGCAGCACGGCCACGGTGGCGGCGGAGGTGTGGATGCGGCCCTGCGCCTCGGTGGCGGGCACACGCTGCACGCGATGCACGCCGCTTTCATACTTCAGCACGCGATACACATCCTCACCGCTGACCTTGATGCTGGCTTCTTTGACGCCGCCCATGTCGGAAGGACTGCTTTCGAGCGCCTCGACCTTCCAGCCTCGGTTTTCGGCAAAGCGGGTGTACATGCGCAAAAGGTCGCCGGCGAAGATCGCGGCCTCATCACCTCCGGTGCCGGCGCGGAATTCCATGATGACATCGCGCCCTTCGAGCGGATCAGGCGGCAAAATGGACTCTTGGATGGCCTTTTCGAGATCGACGAGCCTTTGCTCCAGCACGGGAATCTCCGCCGCGGCCATGTCGGCAAGCTCTTTGTCCTCGAGAGACTTTGCCATCTCGCGGTTCTCGACCAGCTCGGTCTGCGTTTTTTGAAACTGGTCCCAGCAGGCGAGCAGCTTTTGCAGCCCGCGATGCTCCCGCAGCAGCTCGCCGGCCTTCTTCGCGTCGTCGAAGAAGTTTGGGCGGCCGATGATGTCCTCGAGATCGGCGAAGCGAGTGCGTTTGGCCTCGATGATGGGGGCGTAGTTCATGAGCGGTGGGAAGTCGGATGCGTGGCGGAAAAACAAAACGGTGCCCGGCACGAGGCACGGACACCGTTTGGTTAAAAGGAGGAACTGGAAGACTAGGCGCTGGCTTCGGCGGTGGGCTTCGGAGCCGTGCGGCGGGCGCGGGTGCTGCCGTAGCGCTGGGCGAACTTGTCCACGCGGCCGGCGGTATCGATGAAACGCTGCTCACCGGTGAAGAAGGGGTGGCAGGCGGAGCAGATGCCGATACGGAGGTTCTGCACGGTCGAGATCGTGTCATACACAGCACCGCAGGTGCAGGTGATCGTCGTCTCGAAGGTCTTGGGATGGATTTCAGCTTTCATGGGATGTTTGGAGGTCCACGGGAGACCGGCGAGGTGGGGTAGGTGTTCTTTCGCCGGAGCGTGGGGCGCGGATGGTAGAGGCGAATCCCCTCCCGTCAAGCCCGCATCCGGGACGGTGGACAGGGACCCCGAAAATGACACCAAGAGACTGTGGTGGCCTTTTCGCGCCTCACGCGCACTTCGGGCAGAGGCCGTAGAACTCGAGCTCGTGGTAGAGCTTTTTGAAGCCGGTGGATTTTTCGATGTCGCGTTCGAGGGCTTCGACGGGGCAGGAGATGTCGAGGCGCTGGATGCGGCCGCATTTGGTGCAGACGAGGTAGTCGTCGTGGTGGCCTTCCTCGATCATCGTGTAGTAGGTGCTGCGGTCATGCAGTCCGAGACGGCGGATGATGCCGCGCTCTTCGAGCTTCACGAGCAGGCGGAAGACCGTGGCACGGTCGGCGCCTGTCTTGAGTTCCTTGGATTCGGCGATGTCGGCGAGGTTCAGCGGCTCGTGGGAGCGGATGAGGATCTCCAGGACGTTCTCGAGGGCACGGGTGCGGCGCAGGCCGCCTTCGCGGGTTTTGGCCAGCGCCGCCTCCAGCATCTTCTGGGCGGTTTTTTTGTCGTGATGCCGGCAGGTGGCGGAATGATGATGGTGAAGCATCGGGAGGAAAATCAGTTGGATGTGGTCGCGGGGCCTTTTTTCACCTGTTTGAAAAGCCACTCGTAAAGGTCCTCGCGAGGGTAAACAACGCCGGTGATGCCGTGGCCTTCCCCCGCCAGCTCGGAGTAGTTCACGAGCTCGCCTCCGACGGCCTTCACGGCGGCTACCATCGTCCGGGAGCGATCGACGGGGACCATGTCGTCCTTGTCGCCATGGAAGACCCAGAACGGGATGGTTTTGAGAATCTCGGCGTTTTTGGGATCGCCTCCGCCGCAGAGCGGGACGGCGGCGGCAAAGACCTGCGGATACTTCGCGGCGATGTACCAGGTGCCACTGCCGCCCATGCTGCTGCCGGTGAGGTAGAGGCGGGCGTCGTCGATGGGCAGGTTGTCGGTGAGGTCGGCGATGAGGGCGAGGAGCTTCTCGGCGACCTCGTTTTTCCACCCAATGTCCCGCGAGGGGCACTGCGGGGCGAGCATGAAGCAGGCGTTTTTGCCTTGGGCGGCCTCGGCGACCCAGTTTTTGGGTGCGCCGCCCATTTGGGCCTCGTTGTCATCGCCACTCTGGCCGGCTCCGTGCAGCCAGATGACAAGCGGGTAGCGCTTGGTGGCATCGAGCTTCGGATTTCCCCAAAGCTGGTAGTTCATGCCCTGCTTGGAAACGCCCTTCGTGAACTGCCCGGTGATCTTCTCGGCATACGCTCCCTCTTTGAGACTGGCATCGCGGCGCTGCTCGCGGAGCAAACCGCGGATGTAGGCCTGGTCCTCGGCGGAGAGACGGTCGAGCGGAACCTTGAACTGGTTGAAATCGGCCGAGCGGCGGATGCGCACTTCTTTCTCGGAGAACTCGATGAGATTGCCCTCGAACTTCGATTTCCCATCCGCCGAGGTCCATGCACGCGGCGGGTAGGTCGTGGGAGCTGCGTGAAGAGCGGCGGCAAAGAGGAAAGTGGTCAGGAGTAAGCGCATGGCAGCCCATCCTATGCCGAAAAGCTCCGACGCGGCAAGAGGGCAGGCGCAAGAGCGGGTGTCCGCCGCCTCAATCGTCTCCGGTGCCCTTCCGACCGCCCAGCATGATGTGGGTCCGGACGACCTCACCACAGCTTTGGCAGCGATACCATGCTGGACGCATTCCTTTGAGCCGCATCCGGCCATTCGAGCAGCTCCGACACCTCGGTGGCAGCACGAAAACGAGGATCGCCGCGGGAGTCCCAAACAAGAGAAAGAAGGACAGCGGGAACATCCACCACTCCCAGTAGCGTGTCAGCCCGAGCTTTGCCGAATAGAAGAAGGCGAAGCCCATCATCACAAACGCCACGAAGCCACTGATCGAGATCCAGCGTGCATGATTGGTGCAAGCATCATCGCCCGAGGTGCTCTCCAGCGAGCGTTTATCGGAACTGACAACGAACGACAGCACGGTGATGACGACGAACGCGAGCAGCGATACCCCGCCGATGATGAACACCGTCCGGGCGGCGTGAGAATCACCTTTATGCAGATGCTGCCATCCTCCGAGGAGACACAGGACTCCGAACCCGCCGGGTATGAACGAGAAGGACCGCAGGAACCACTTGAAGGTATTCCGCGGCTGAATCACCGCCACGAACAGCGTGCTGATAAAGGCCAGCCCCATGACTGCCAGTGCCGCCCATCCTCCCCACTTGGTCAAAAAGTCGTAGAGCATTTGTGACGGCGATTTTGGAAGCAGTAATCGGGCGGGCTGGGACTCACCTTTGGCTGACGTTCTCGATGAAGCTCACAAGGGTTTGCACGAGCGGGTTTTGCAAAAGGTGCTCGCGGGTGTCCTGGCGACGCGAGAACAAGGATGGATAGCTCCAGGTGTCCCATGCATTCGAACCATTGCTCGCCGCTTGGGCGGCTTCGATGCGTGCCTTGGCGGCTGGGAGCGGCATCAGCGGACCGGTTTCGGCATCAGGCAGGGATTTCTCCGCAGCTAGCAATGCGGTCCAAAGGCGGCGCAGATCCCGCAACTCGCGAAGCTCGGGGCTGGAGTGATGCCCGGCGGGGTCGAGGCGGAAGATCTCGAGGGCCGCCTGCTCGCTCTCGGTGCGCGACATCTGGGTGGTGGCGGCGAGCGAGGCGAGTTCTTTCCAGGCGTTGAGGTAGTCGGGATCCGCCTTCACGGCAGCCCGGTAGGCTTCCAAGGCTTCCATGTCACGGTTTTGGGCCTCGCGAAGGTAACCGAGAAGATAATGAACCTGCGGCTTCACCGGGGGAATGGAGGCCAGCCTTGAAAAGACTTTCTCGGCCACGCCCTGAGCTCGACGGCCATCAAAGGCATGCTCGCATCCGAAGCAGTGGCTCTCGACGCGGCCGAAGCTGTCCGGCATCAGCTCAAAAGCCCGCAGATAGTGCTGCTCGGCCTTATCGTGCTGGCCCATTTCACTGTATCGAAGGGCGAGACGCGACTGGATGCAGTAGGCGTCCGCAAAATCGAGCAGCGCAGCTTCGTAACGACGCACGGCTTCGCTCAACAGTCCCGCCGTCCACCAGTCATCGGCATCCTCGGACTTCCGGATCGCACTGACGGCTCCGCGCATGATTTTCGCCGTGGCGGCATCGCCTTTCTTTTCAAGCACCTCGGCGAGGATGGCATAGGCACGCATGCGGTCGCCCTTTCCCTGCTCGCCGTCGCTTGGATCGATGGCGATGGCCGCGCGGATGGTCTTTTCTGCCTCCGCGACCTTTCCAGCATCCAATTGAACGCGGGCCTTCCAAATGAGCGGACGCTCCTCAAAGCGGTCACGTCCGGCGAGGCTGTCCAAAAAGGTCTCCACAGGCTCCTCGGTGCCGAGTTGGACGAGCAAGGCCATGACCGCATCGTCCGAGCTGTAGTCCTGGGCGGCCCGGCGGATGACCCGTTTCGCTTCCGGCTTCCTGCCTGCATCGTTGAGTGCTTTTGCGGTGATCAAAAGAAGCGGCGATTCCCCGGCATTGGTGGATTCAAAGGCGGCCAGATCAGGCGCTCCCCAATGCGGGGACTGCTCGAGGATGGCGAGCGCATCGGCTGAGCGTCCTGCCTTCTGATAAACCTGCATCAGCAGCGCGAGAGATTCTTCGGCGCGGACGCGACCTCCACGCTGGTTTTCATCCGGCGTGACGAGATGCCCCAGGTGGGTGGCAAGAAGGCGTTCCGACTGCGAAGCGCGGCCGTGATCGAGGAGCAGCTTCACGAGCGCATGCAGCGTGGTTTCACGGGATTGGTTAGCGGTATCCATTTTTTCGACCACGGCCACGGCGGCATCGAGCGCCTCCCCCGTTACCTCGGGCTTCGCGAGCAGAAGACCGAGCGTGGCCTGCCGGCGGGCGAGATCGATGAAGTCACGCTCTCCACCATCCTCCCGCGAGGAGCCGGCCTCCCTCTCAAAGCGCTGCAGCATTTCCGGGGTGACATGCACTCCCACCTGCTCCCAGCGCTGCTTCATCTCCAGCGCCCGTGCTTGCGTGTCAGTGGCACCGCTCCGTGGCCCGGCCTTCACCATCTCTCGCAGGATGCGAAGCCCCTCGTCCCGCTCATCAGCCGCCAGCAGAGCGAGGTAATAGTGAGAGCGGATCTCCAGCCGCGCCTTCGGGTCCAGGTCCTGAATGGCGAGCGCCTCCCGCAGCGTTTTCAAAGCGTCTGCCGATTCGTTTTGCCGGGCCGAGAGTTCGATGAACTCCTGCCAGTAGGGCAGCGCGGGATTTTTGAGCAGCAACTGTCGCAGGAAGGTGCGCACCTTGCCGCCCAAGCCTGCACTGCCCATCCTTTCGAGGCCGCCGATATGAATTTGCAGATGGTCGCCCGGTTTCGATTCTTTGTGAACGCCCGTGGTGAGACGCACGGCTTCCTCGACACGGTCCGATGCGATCAAGGCGAGCAGGTAGAGCTGCGCTGCGGAGCCACGGGCACCCTCGCTGTCTTGGGGAAACTTCTTTCTCAGGGCCTCATAAAGAGGCGCGTCCTCCAGCTCCTCGACCAGATCCCAACGCGCCTTTTTCAGAGAGTCGATGTGCCGCAGGGCGAGACGCGCTGCCAGACGGCCGGTGGCGGAGCCTGTGATTTGCAGATACTCGAACTCCATCTTCAAAAGACGGGTGAGGAGCTCTTCAGCCTTCTTTTCTCCGGCGAAGCGCACCAGATCCGGCACCTCGATCTGCCGTCCGTATCGTTCACGCACCTTCGGATCGCCTTTTTCGAGTTCGGCGATCCGTTTCTCCAGGGCAGCTACGCGGACGGCGTCTGAACCGGCCAGGCTATCAAGCGCCTCGGACACCCGCTCCAGCGTTTCCTCATGACTTTCACGCTGGTAGTCGTCGAGCTTCTTGTCCTCTTTGACGATCTTCCGCATTGTTGTGAGCGAGGAGGTGCGCAGTGCCTCATCACCCCGCAAAACCGCCGTCAAAAGCTTGAGAGACTCATCTTGCAGCGGAAGGGAGGTTTTCCTCGTCCTCAGCAGTCGGTCGATCTCGTCCCATGCCTCCGGCGGTGGCAGCGAGCCGACGATGTGTCCCAAGGAAAGCCGGTCCTCATAGGCTCGTTGGGAGTAAAGCTGCTCGGCTGGAATGGTGAGGTAGGCATCCAGCAGTGCCAGCCATCTTGTCGCCGACTCCACGGGCGGCAATGTCGAGGCCTCCGCTCGCAGAGCCTTGATCTTCAGCCGCAGTTCCTCCACCGGATCAGCTTTCTTTTCAGATGGCTTCGCTTTGGACTTATCGGCGAGCATCTTCAAAACCGAATCTGCTCCTTGGAAATCCTGGGCATGAATGCTGCCCGAGAAAAGAACGCTGATCGTCAGAGCGAGGGATGTTTTCATCCCCGAATTCCAGCGGAAGGCCTCTGATTTGGCAAGAAAAGACAGCGAGCACATTCCGTTTGCCCACGAGCCGCTGGCAGCGAAATGAGCGGCCCTACCTGCCATGAAAATGCGCCACCTTTCTGCCT
>JBKCXA010000729.1:0-4580 GCA_046316935.1 Prosthecobacter sp. | reverse complement strand
TGGTGGCTGCGACTCGCCTCCAAGCGTGACGCGAAACAGCTCGACCGCGTTTATGAGTCTCTCGAAGCCGGTGACCTCGCCAAAGCCATCGCTGAATCCCAAAACGCGAGCGATCCCGTCGTGCGCATGATCCACCACGGCCTGCATCATCGTCACAGCAGCATGCAGGGAGCCCTCGAAGTCGCCGCCGGTCAGGAACTGCGTGGCGCAGGCCGCTTCCTCGGCGCGATGGATACCATCGTCACGCTTGCGCCGCTGCTCGGCCTGCTCGGCACCGTCACCGGCATCATGGGCAGCTTCACCAGCATTGGCGGCAGCGAGCTCGCCGTCGAAAAAGTCACCGGCGGCATCGGCGAGGCTCTCATCGCCACCGCTGCCGGTCTCGGCATCGCCATCGGCACGCTCGTGCCGATGAATTACTTCCACAGCCGCCTCGCCGCCCTCAAATTCGACCTCGAAGCCGCCGCGAACAACGTGCTCATTTTGGCTGCGCAGCATGGTTTTGACAAAGTCGGCGCGAAACACTGATCCCACGCCGTGAAGCTTCACTCTCCCCTTCCAGAGAAAAAGACCCGGCTGGAGATCATCCCGCTGATCGACGTCATGTTCTTCCTGCTCGCCTCCTTCATGATGGTGAGCCTCACCATGTCGAAGCAGCAGACCATCAAGGTGAACCTGCCCGTCGCCTCCGCTGCGCAGAGCGACTTCAAGCCGGACATGATCAACCTCGCCGTGAACGCCCAGGGCGATGTCTTCTACAACAAGGCCTCCATCACCCTGCCCTCGCTTGAGACCGAGCTCGCCAAGCGCTTCGGCCAGGACCCCGCCACGCCTGTTTACATCAGCGGCGATGTGAACACCCGTTTCGCCGACCTCGTGAAGGCGCTCGACCTCGTCAAACGCGTCGGCTTCACCAAGGTCGCCTTCAACGTGAAGCCCACCGGCGGCCCCGCCGCGCCTGCGCAGCCATGAAGCGCCTTCTTCTCATACTCCTCGTTCTCGTCACGCTCGGCCTCTGCGCCGTGTGCGTCGTGCAATGGGTGCGCGAGGACCGTTATCGCGCCAACATCGCCGATCTCGCCAAGCGCCTCGAAGCCGAAAACACCGCCCGTGTCGAGGCGGAACGCAAAGCCGCCGAATACGAAAAAGAAATCGAGCGCCTCACCATCCTCCGCGCCGAGGTCGAGGCCAAGCTCCTCGCCACCACCGAAGAACTCACCGCCGTCGGCAACGACTCCGTCGCCCGCGGCTTCACCCTCGCGATCTTTTTGAACCAGCTCGTGCAAACACAAGCCAAGCTCGCCGCCATGGAAAACGCCGTCGGCAAAGGCACCGAGGCACTCAAGGATCACAACACCGCCGTCACCGCGCAAAACGCCACCATCGCGAAGCAAAACGACTTGCTCAAACAGCTCGCCGCCGAGCGAAACACCGCCATCGAGAAGCTCAACGCCCGCACGAAGGAGTTCAACGAGCTCGTCGAGAAGTACAACAAGCTGGCCAAGAGCCGCTGATCACACCTCAAACTCATCCGCCGGATCAAACGGCGGCATCGGCACATTGATGATTTTGAGTTTGCCGACCGCGCGGTGCACGCATCCGGGCCGGATCATCACCGCCGTCATCGGTTTCAGCGGAATGATCTGCCCGTCCGCCTCCAGATGGCCCTCACCCTCCAGCACGATGTAGATCTCCGTCATCTTCTCATGCCAGTGCGCCTTCGAATCCGCGTGAATGTCCGTCAGATGCACCGTCGCCAGCGTGTTCCACGGTTCTTTGAATGCTCTGCGCGCCTGCCCGCACGGGCAAGGCGTCGGCGTGATCTCATCCAGTTGGGCGATGGCGAAACGGGGAGCGGAGTGCTCGTTCTGAGTCAGATTAGATACGATGTATTCTGAGAGAAATGCCTCTACAGACAGATTCCTCTCACCCGCCATTCGTAACAAGACAGGCATGATCGTGTCCGGGAGATCGATGGTGAACTGTGGCATTGTGGATGTTAGTAGCATGACGGCCTGGAAAAACAGCCGTTTGTTGCCACTGGTTTAGGGCTGGAGCGGCTGCAGGGGCACCTCGGGTCCGGTCATGGCGGCTTTCATCATTTTGAAACTGGTGCCGCCGAAGAAAAACAGCACCAAGGCCACCGAGACAAGGCTGATGCGTGCGACCCGGGCAGTGTCCATGTGCGGTGGCGAGTCTGAATTCGACAGCCAGATCATTCCGGCGCACCAGAGTACCGGCAGCAGCAGGCACAGCCATCCATGGTCAGCCAAAACCAGTCCCCAGCCAGGATCCGGCATCATCGACGCAGGGAAACCTGAGGCGATGTATATCTTCTTGAACGCCCGAGCCGCCAGCCAAGCTCCTGCTATCACCGCAAGCTGGATGACGCCAAAGAGGCCGATGATCTGCGCGGTGGATTTCATGAGTTTCAAAGCGCCGCCAGGGCCGCGGCGGCGACTTCGGCGGTCTGGTCGAGGTCCACTTTGCTGTGGGCCATGCTGATGAAGCCGGTCTCGAACTGGCTCGGCGCAAAGTACACGCCGTTGTCGAGGCAGTGGTGGAAGAATTTGCGGAAGGCAGCTAGGTCGCTCGTTTTGGCGTCTTGCAGGCTGTGGACGGGCTTCTCGGTGAAGAAGAGGCAGAACATGCTGCCTTTGCGATACCACTGGTAGCCCAGGCCCTTCTTCTTGAGCACCTCGAGCACGGCGTCCTCCATGGCCTGGCCGAGATTTTCGAGCAGCGAGTAGCCGCCGAGCCTTTCGATCTCGCGGAGCTGCGCCAAACCGGCCGCGAGGGCCACCGGATTGCCGCTGAGCGTGCCCGCCTGATACACCGGGCCGATCGGCGCGAGGTAATCCATCACGTCCGCACGTCCGCCGAACGCACCAACGGGCAAACCGCCGCCGATGACCTTGCCGAGGCATGTCAGGTCCGGCGTGATCTTCTCCAGCTCCTGCACGCCGCCTTTGGCGAGGCGGAAACCGGTCATCACCTCATCGAAAATGAGCAGCGCGCCGTGTTTGGCGGTGATTTCGCGCAGCTTTTGCAGGAAACCGGGCTTCGGCAGGATCAAGCCCGCATTGGCCGGATACGGCTCCACGATCACGCAGGCGATTTCGTGGCCTTTTTGCGCAAAAAGCTCCTCCAACGCCGCTTCGTCGTTGAAGGGCAAAACACTCGTCAAAGCCGCAAAATCCTTCGGCACGCCCGCGCTGTCCGGATTGCCATGCGTGAGCGCTCCGCTGCCTGCGGCCACGAGCAAGCTGTCGCTATGGCCATGGTAGCAGCCGTCAAACTTCACGAGGCGGTCACGCTTGGTAAAACCACGGGCGAGACGGATGGCGCTCATCGTCGCCTCCGTGCCGCTGCTGACCATGCGCACCTTTTGGATGCTCGGCACCCACTCGCAGATCGTTTTGGCCATCTCCACCTCGTAGAGGTTCGGGATGCCGAAGCTGACACCTTCCTTGGCGGCGCGATGGATCGCCTCGATGACGGGAATCGGCGCATGACCGAGGATCGCCGGGCCCCAGGTGCCCACGTAGTCGATCATGCAGCGGTCATCCACGTCGTAGATGCGGCAGCCTTTGGCCCGCTTCACGAAAAACGGATCACCGCCGACGTTGCGAAAGGCACGCACGGGCGAGTTCACGCCGCCGGGGATGTATTGCTTGGCGAGATCGAAGAGCTTGGTGGAAAGAGGTCCGTTTGGCATGACTGGGAATGACGAAATCAGGATGACGAAGGTCGAATGAAGCGGGCAGGAATACGCGAAAGCCTCGGGGCGTCGAACAAAAGGTTGCCCGCGTCCGTCGGAGTCGGGTATTCTACGAACGCGAACCACCATGAAACGCCACTTTTTCCTCGCCCTCTGCCTTGCGGCGTTTTCCGCCGCCCCGGCGCAGCTTTCGAAGAACAAATCCTCCCTGCCCCAGGAGCCCGGCACCTTTTCCATCGAAGGCCTGACCCCACGGCCTGTCGTCGTCCGCATCCAGGCGGAGGCTCCCGTTTTCACGACGAACAAATTCGACCGCGCCATCGGCAGCTTCGCCCCAGGCGTGCCAGTCACCCTCGTGGCGATGAGCGATACCTCCTATCGTGTGCGAGGCCGTGCCCGCCACGGAGACGTGGCCGGTTGGGTGAAGCAGGCAGACATCCTCTCCGCCGATCCACAGCTCGCTGACAAGCTGAAAAAGCTCTTCGCCCGCACACAGCAGGTGGCCGAACTCATCAAAAACAATCAGGTGGCGCTCGGCATGACCAGCGAGGAAGTGCAGGCATCCCTCGGCAAGCCGACTCGCAAAAACACCAAGATAAACGCCGGCGGCAAGGAGGAGCGACTCGAATACGCCATGTATGAAAAAGTCCCGCAGGTGACCACTGGTCGCGACGCCTTCGGCCCGCTCGTGCAGACGATCGTCTATGTGAAAGTGGAGGTCGGCACGCTCAGCCTCAGCTTCAAAGACGGCGTCGTCGATGAGATCGAGGAGACGAAAGGCAATCCTCTCGGCAACGGTGGCGTGCAGGTCGTGCCTGCGCCGATTTTCTTCTAACGAAATCTCAATGCGCTCATGAGG
>JBKCXA010000728.1:0-5187 GCA_046316935.1 Prosthecobacter sp. | reverse complement strand
GCCTGTGCCCAGCGTCGTGCTCGGCACCGAGCGTCCCAGCTACAGCACGGACAGCGGCTTCACGTCGATTTACTCCGCTTACATTTCCTGGAGCACGCCCACCACGCCCGCGCCGAAGGAAATCTTCCCCCAGCAGGCCTTTGACCAGCTCTTTGACGACGGCAGCCGCCGCAAGCGCGACAAAAGCATCCTCGACCACGTGCTCGAAGATGCCAGCAGCCTCAAACCGAAGCTCAGCAGTCGCGACAAGCAAAAGCTCGACGAATACCTGACCGCCTTGCGCGAGATCGAGCAGCGCGTCGCGCTCGCTGAAAAGAACAGCCAGGCCGAGACCACCCGCCAGGGCTGGCAGCCCACCGTGAAGACCATCACGCTCGGCCGCCCCGCCGCTGGCATCCCCGCCAGCAGCGAGGACCACCTGCGCCTCATGTTCGACATCATGCTCCTCGCCTTCCAGATGGACCGCACCCGCGTCGCCACCTTCATGATGAACAACGACCTCTCCAACATGCGCTTCCCCAGCCTCGACGGCATCAGCGGCGGCATCCACGAGCTCTCGCATCACGCGGGCGACGAGCACCGCCTCAGCATGTACCAGCGCGTGAACGAGCATCAGGTCAAACTCTGGGCCGAATTCCTCGCCAAAATGCAGGCCACGAACGAAGGCGAGAGCACCCTGCTCGAAAACAGCATGATCCTGCTCACCAGCAGCCTCATGGACGGCAACGCGCACGATTCGAGACAACTCCCCGTCGTCCTCGCCGGCAATGGCGGCGGCACCATCCAAGGCGGCCGCTTCCACGACCTCAGCAAAGACGAAAACCGCAAACTCTGCCGCCTCCACATCGCTCTCATGGACCGCATGGGCGTGAAAACCGCCCACTTCGGCGACGCGGAGAACGCGCTGGCGAGTTGAGCGTGGGAAGCCACCAGCCATGGCTGCATCCACCGCCCGGAGGAGACGGAGGTGGCCGCCTGGCTTCTGCTGCCGTGAACGGAGTCCTGCGGACGGAAGTCGTGCCCAGCTTGGTTCCAAACGTATTTGGGCATTCGAGATCGCCGTCAGCGATGACGGCCATGAGCGGCCGATGGGTCAAGTATGAGTCAAGTTGTTGGTCAAGCGGGCGGCTGCTTATGACGCGTTAATGCCGCTTTCATGACAGGCTTCGGTAAGCCGGTCAGGAGAAGCGATACTTCGCCGTCGCTTTGTCGCCTTCGCGGGTGAGCATGCGATTGGACACTGCTTCCTGGAGATCTCGGCTGGCGGTGGCGGGGGAGAGGCCGGGGAAGTGGTGGAGGTAGTCTTTGCGGCTGAAGGTGGTTTTGCCGAAGTGATGACGCGCGGCTTCGAGTCGCGAGGTGGAGGTCATGCGGGGCTGACGCGGCGTGATGACGTGCTTGAGGGCCTCCAGGGTGAGTTCGAGGGCGAATTCGATGAAGGCGGTGGAGTTGCCGGCTTTGTCGCACTGACCGAGGACGGCGTAGTAATCGGCCTGTCGGTCGCGGATGGCGGATTCGACGGGCACTTGGGCAAAGAGGGGATGATGACGCTGGAGGATGAGGCTGTGCCAGAGGCGGCCCATGCGTCCGTTTCCGTCTTCAAAAGGATGGATGAACTCCATTTCGTAATGGCAGACGGCGGCCCGTATGGGTGCTGGCACCTCGGCATCGGTGCGCACCCACGTGAGGAGCGATTCCATCAAGCCGGGCACTCGCGAGGCGGGCGGGGCGATGTGGGCGATTTGATTGCCTTTGGCGATGCCGACACCCTTGCTGCGCCAGGCTCCGGGTTGCTTCACGAGCCCGGCCATCATGATCTTGTGCGCGGCGAGCAGGTGCTTGGCGGTGCCGGGATGCCATCGGGGCAGCTTTTCATAGCAGGCGATGGCGTTGCGCACCTCGCGAAGGTCGCGCTCGGGCGCAGAGATGCGTTTGCCCTCGAGCACGGCGGTCACTTGTTCTTCGGTGAGGGTGTTTCCTTCGATCTGGAGGCTTGCCTGGATGGTGCGCACGCGCAGCGAGCGTCGCAGCATCGGGCTCGCCGGAGCCCTCAAAGCGCCCTCATGACGCCCGATGCGCCTCTCGATTTCCGAGAGTAGCCGAGCTGAGCGTGGGGTGACTTCAAAAGGCGGTCGCACGCCGTGATAGTATCAAATGAGGCTAGCTGGGCAATTGAATAGCAGATGCTTTTAAAATGGGGCTGGCGTCATGTGATGGGCGAGCCACTTTTTGCCATGAGCAGTCATGTAAAGATTCTTGGCAACTTGGAGAGCACTTCAAGCAATCGACAACTCTTCAGGTATATGAAGTTGAGCACGTTGCTGTTGTTGCTCGAAGGCAAAGCCTACTTCCCCTCAATCTCCAGCCTCTGCAACGGCGATCCATTCGAGGGCGGGCTGTTTTGCGAACCAGCGTGGCTGATAACCGCTCTTCGTGAACTCCAAGACGCCGAAGGTCAACTTGATGAATGGTTGCGTAAAAGGGCTAATCAATGGGAAGGGTCGTGTATTGATTCTCCAGTAACCGACCCAAGCTTCAGGTCTCGACTGCTATCACAAATCTACATCCGAGAACTCAGAGATCGCCGGGCAGCATGGTGCTGGTTTCACAACGATCTGGAATCAGCCGGCATGTGGTCTGTTTATGGTCACAAAGGAGTTGCAGTGAGAACCAGCTTGAGCGCTCTGAGATCATCCTTGCCTTCAAACCGTTCGTTTCAGATCGCTGAAATGCGTTATGTAGATCGCCGCCCGTGCTCCGAACATGCGTTTGATGCCGAAGGAAAAGACCGCAGCCTCATTCTTCGACCTCATCTACTCAAAGCTATTGAGTATAGGCACGAGAACGAAATCAGGGTGGTTGCCGAGTGCCCGGCGAAATGCGGCGGTATTCTTGTCGAACAAGTCCACTGGCAGGCTTTGATCGAAGAAATCATCATCTCGCCATTGCTGCCTGCTCAAGAAGCCGCAGCGATCAAAACAATACTTGAAAGGTACCCATGGGAAAAAAGCGTGACTATCGAACGCTCAAAGCTCCTGCCTGACAACAGTACGCATACTCATGACGGATTGCTCGAAGCAATCCGCCAATATAAAGGGGGATGCCATGAGCCAAGACTTCCAGCCCCGATTGCTGAGCTTTAGCAGTTAGATGACACCTCAAATCCCCGCCAATATCTGATTGAGCGTCGCGCTCGGACGAAGCGCGGCATCGGCTTTCGCGTTGTCGGGTTTGTAGTAGCCGCCGACGTCGGCTTTCTGGCCTTGGACGGCGAGGAGTTCGGCGACGATCTTGCTCTCGTTGGCGGTGAGGGACTCGGCGATGGGTTTGAAGGTGGCGGCGAGGTCGGCGTCGGCGGTTTGGGCGGCGAGTTCCTGGGCCCAGTAGAGGCAGAGGTAGAAGTGGCTGCCGCGGTTGTCGATGGTGCCGAGTTTGCGGCCGGGGCTGCGGTCGAATTCGAGGAACTTGCCGTTCGCGGCGTCGAGCGTGTCGGCGAGGACTTTGGCCTTCGGATTCTTGAAGGTGTCGGCGAGGTGCTCGAAGGAGGCGGCGAGGGCGAAGAACTCGCCGAGGCTGTCCCAGCGGAGGTAGTTCTCTTCGCAGAACTGCTGCACATGCTTCGGCGCGGAGCCGCCAGCACCGGTTTCAAAGAGGCCGCCGCCATTCATGAGCGGGACGATGGAGAGCATCTTGGCGCTCGTGCCGACTTCGAGGATGGGGAAGAGGTCGGTGTTGTAGTCGCGGAGGACGTTGCCGGTGACGGATATGGTGTCGAGGCCCTTGGCGATGCGTTCCAAGGAGAAAGTGCAGGCCTCGGCGGGCGGGAGGATGCGGATGTCGAGCCCGGTGAGGTCGTGGTCTTTGAGATATTTTTCGACCTTGGCGATGATCTGGGCGTCGTGGGCGCGGGCTTTGTCGAGCCAGAAAACGGCGGGGGTCTGCGAGGCACGGGCGCGGTTGACGGCGAGTTTGACCCAATCCTGCACAGGGGCGTCCTTCGTCTGGCAGGCACGCCAGATGTCGCCCTGCTCGACGGCGTGTTCAAAAAGCACGTTGCCGGCGGTGTCGGTGACTTTGATGGCGCCATCGGCGGGGGCTTCGAAGGTCTTGTTGTGGCTGCCGTATTCTTCGGCGGCCTGGGCCATGAGGCCGACGTTTGGCACGCTACCCATGGTCTTCGGATCGAGGGCACCGTTCTTTTTGCAGAAGTCGATCGTGGCCTGGTAGATGCCGGCATAGCTGCTGTCGGGGATGACGGCGAGGGTGTCCTGCTCCTTGCCAGCGGCATTCCACATCTTGCCACCGCCGCGAATCATCGCGGGCATGGAGGCATCGACGATGACGTCGCTGGGCACGTGGAGGTTGGTGATGCCTTTGTCGCTGTTCACCATGGCCAAGGCGGGGCCGCTGGCGTAGGCGGCCTGGATGTCGGCCTCGATCTCGGTTTTTTTGTCGGCGGGGAGCTTGTCGAGCTTCGCGATGAGGTCGCCGAAGCCGTTGTTAAAGTTCACACCGATCTCGGCGAGCGTAGCGGCGTGCTTGGCGATGAGGTCTTTGAAAAAGACGCTGACGGCGTGACCGAAGATGATGGGGTCGCTTACCTTCATCATGGTGGCCTTCATGTGGAGCGAGAAGAGCACGCCATCGGCCTTCGCCTTGGCGATTTGCTGCTCAAAGAAGGCGACGAGGGCCTTCTTGCTCATCTTGGTGGCGTCCATGATCTCGCCGGCTTTGAGGGCGAGTTTGGGGAGGAGCGTCTTGGTGCTGCCGTCTTTGGCGGTGAACTCAATTTTGACCTCAGTGACATTATTGACGGTCACTGACTTCTCGTTCGAGAAGAAATCGTCTTTGCCCATGGTGCCGACGGTGGTCTTGGAATTGGCGGACCAGGCACCCATCTTGTGCGGATGCTTCTTGGCGTAGTCTTTGACGGCCTTCGGCGCACGACGGTCGCTGTTGCCTTCGCGAAGCACGGGATTCACGGCGCTGCCCATGACCTTGGCGTATTTGGCTTTGATCTCCTTTTCCTCGTCGGTCTGAGGATTCTCGGGCAGATCGGGGAGTTTGTATCCTTTCGACTGCAACTCGGCGATGGCGGCCTTGAGCTGCGGCACCGAGGCGGAGATGTTCGGGAGCTTGATAATGTTCGTGGTCGGCTCGAGGCAAAGTTTGCCGAGGTAGCTCAAA
>JBKCXA010000727.1:0-4927 GCA_046316935.1 Prosthecobacter sp. | reverse complement strand
CGCTTTGTTCCGGGGAGAGGGCTGGGGTGAGGGGGCACCTCATGTCGTCTTGCGAAACTTCTCCCGCGCGCTCGGGTTAAGGCAGCCTGAAACCCACCCGCACCTCCCATGAGCACCGACTTCTCCTCCCGCCGTCGCTTTCTGAAGACCACGAGCAGTGGTTTTGGTTACATGGCCTTTGCCGCGCTGGCGCATGAGCAGGCGCTGCGGGCAGAAGCGGCACCTGCCGGACCTCTCTCGCCAAAACAGCCGCATTTCGCGCCGAGGGCGAAGCATGTGATCTTCCTCTGCATGCAGGGTGCCCCTTCGCATGTCGATACCTTTGACTACAAGCCGAAGCTCATCGCCGATGCCGGCAAGCAGGCTCCCTCTGCGGCGGGACGTTACGGTCAGGCGAAGCTGATGCCGCCCCAGTGGAAATTCTCGCAGCATGGCAAGAGTGGCCTGTGGATCTCCGAGCTATGGCCCAATGTGGCTAAGCATGCGGACAACCTGTGCCTGCTCAATTCGATGGCCACGGACCTTCCCGCGCATCCGCAGGCCTTCACGCAGCTCCACACCGGCACGACGCAGTTCGTGCGGCCTTCGCTCGGTGCCTGGACGCTCTACGGCCTGGGCACGATGAATCAAAACCTGCCCGGCTTTGTGACGATCAATCCACCCGGCAATGCCACCCGCACCTTTGGCAGCGCCTTCCTGCCGGCCATTTATCAGGGCACGAAGGTCGGCGGCTCCGGCATTCCCGGTTTGCCTGCCGCCTTGGCGAGGCGCTTCGGCGGCGGCAATGAGCAGGCCACCGTCGCCAACATCAAAAACAACCGCCTCACCACCGAGGCGCAGCGCACGCAGCTCGATCTCGTGCAGGCGCTGAACAAGTCCAACATGCAGCAAAGCGGCGGCGTGAGCTCGGAAGTGGAAGGCGTGATCGAATCCTACGAGCTGGCCTTCCGCATGCAGGCCGAGGTGCCGAAGGTGCTCGACCTCTCCAAGGAAACCGAGGCCACCAAATCACTCTACGGCATCGGCGACGACGAGACGGACACCTTTGGCAAGCAGTGCCTCATGGCGCGAAAGCTCGTCGAGGCCGGTGTGCGCTTCATCGAGCTCACGCACGGCAACTGGGACCAGCATTTCAACCTCAAGGCCACGCTGCAACGGAACTGCAACCAAGTCGATAAACCCGTCGCCGGTCTGCTGGCCGATCTGAAGGCCCGTGGTCTGCTGAAGGACACGCTCGTCATCTGGGGCGGCGAATTCGGCCGCACCCCGCACTCGCAGGGCGATGACGGCCGCGATCACAACAACAAGGGCTTCACCATGTGGATGGCCGGTGGCGGCGTGAAAGGCGGCATGAACTACGGCATGACCGACGACTACGGCTACGAGGCCGTGCAGAACAAAATGCACATCCACGACTGGCACGCCACCGTCCTCGCCTTGATGGGCCTCGATCACGAACGCCTCACCTACCGCTACGCCGGCCGCGACTTCCGCCTGACAGATGTCTATGGCACCGTGGCGAAGGAGATCATCGCGGCGTGATGGCTGGCAGGCCTCAGTTCACATAAACGAACTCATTTAGCCCCATCACCACCTGGCAGTAATCCGCCAGCGAAGCGCCTGATTTCAGGAAATCGAGTCCCGCAGTCGTTTCGGCGGCCTTGGGTTCGCGATGAAAGCAGAGCCGGTAGGCCATCGCGATCTGCTTGGATGCATCGCCAGCGCCTTTCAGTCGTATCGCGAGTCCTTCGGACCAGGTCCGTGCCTGTGGGCTGTTCATCAAGATGAGCGCCTGCGGAGCAACCGTCGTCGTGGGGCGTGCGCCTTGGCTCACGAGCGGTTCAGGCTGGTCAAAGGCCACCATGCTGCCGATGAGCTGGCTGCGCTTGATGTTGAAGTAGATGCTGCGGCGACGGCTGTTCTCATCGCGAGTGCCGGGGCCAAACATCGTCTTGTCCAGCACGCCGCTCACGCTCAGCATCGAGTCGCGGATGGCCTCGCCTTCGAGGCGATACGGCACGAAGCGCATGAAAAGGCCATTCGCCGGATCAGCGGCCTCCTTCTTCGCGTCGCGGGCACTGCTTTGCTGCCAGGCACGACTGCTGAGAATCAGTTTGTGAATCGGCTTCAGCTTCCATCCGTTTTCGATGAGCTTCGACGCCAGCCAGTCGAGCAACTCCGGCTGCGTGCAGGCCGTGCCCGTTTTACCAAAGTCATTCGGCGTCGGAACGAGACCGGTGCCGAAATGGTGCTGCCACAGCCGGTTCACGATCACGCGAGCCAGCAATGCCCCCGCGCCGCCATCGACGTCCGTGATCCAATTCGAGAGCGAACGACGGCGACCGCTGTATTTCGCGTCCTTCGGTGGCTGCCATTGCCAGCGTTTTGAGTCGCCGGGCTTGCTCAGCACTTGGAGGAAGGCCTGCGTGGCCTCGCCGTCCTTCATGAGCGGGTTGCCGCGCTTCAGCACATACGTTTTGTCGAAGAACGGTCCGCCCTGCGTGTGCATGACGATGGGATCATAGCCCTCGGCGCAGATCATCATGCGCGTGGCACCGGGAACGGCTGGCGTGTTCTTTTTGGCGTTCATCGTCGTCACCGCGGACGTGACTTTGCCATCGGGATGCACATCCACGTTCATGCGCGTCGTCGTCGTGAAGGTGCTGAGCATCGCGTAGTAGTCGCGGGTGGGCAGTGGGTCGAATTTGTGGTCATGGCAGCGGGCGCAACTCAGCGTGAGGCCGAGCATCGCGCTCGCCGTCGTGCCCAGCATGTCGTCCATCGCATCGTAGCGTGAACTTTCGACCTCGTTCGCGGTGATTTGCGAAGGAAACACGCCCGCACCAAGAAAACCCGTCGCCGCCAGCGCCAGCGGGTTCTGCGGCTCGTATTCGTCTCCCGCGAGCTGCCACTTCACGAATTGGTCATACGGCATGTCCGAGTTCAGTGCCTTGATCACAAAGTCCCGGTAATGAAACGCAAAGGGCCGGTCATAGTCCTGCTCAAAGCCCGTGCTCTCCGCATACCGCGCCACATCCAGCCAGTGGCGTGCCCATCGCTCGCCATACGCCGGGCTGCTCAGCAGCCCGTCAATCAAGTCACTCAGGTCAGCCGTGTCAGAAACCTCCGAAGGCGGCAGTCCCGTCAGATCCAAATACAGCCTCCGCACTAGCACCGCCTCCTCCGCTGGTGGCGCAAAGCTCATCCCCTTCGCATTCTTCAAAAGCAGCTCGTCGATGCTCTTCGCCTGCACCTTCTTCAGCGGCTGAAACGCCCACCACTGCCGATCCTCCTCCGTCACCACGCTACTGTCCTTCTTTGGCTTTTTCCCCGCGATCAGCGGCGCGGAATAGGGTGCCCCATCATCAATCCAGGCCGCGATCTTCGAAATGACCGCCTCCGGCAGCTTCGGGCTGCTGTCCGGCATCATCGGCTCTTTTTCATGGCGGATCAGCGCCATCAAAAGACTGCTCTTTGCATCAAACGGCACCACCACGTTGCCGTGCGAGCCACCGCGCAGCAAATCCTCACGCGTCGCCATGTCGAAGTCACTCTTCACTTTTTCGCCGCCGTGGCATTTGAGGCAGTTTTGCTTCAAAAGAGCCGCCACCTCGCTGTCGAAGAGCTTGAGGCCACGAGCCATGCGCTGGGCATGATCCGGCGGCAAGGCGAGCGCAGAGGTCGTGAGGAATAGAAACAGGAGTCTCATCGACCAAAACATACGCTGGACGAACATGCCCTATTCTGCCGTAGTTGTGTCCGATCATGGCCGCCACGCGCAAATACCTCAACTACACCACCCCTTGGGGCGTGGACCTAGCCCGCGTCGCCACGGCGGGCTGGACGCCCTTTTTGATCCATGAAAGCGGCTACCAGCCCGCTTTGGAGAATTGGAACCACCAAGGCGTCGATTCGCCCTTCTGGCGCTTCTACTACAATCCCAAGCCAGGCTGCCATCTCGTTTTCAAAGGCCGCAAAATCCCGCTGGAGCCGAAAAACGCCGTCTTGATCCCTGCGGACACCGTTTTCGACTGCGTCGGCCCCGTGCGAGCCTGCCACTACTGGTTGCACTTCACCACCAACCGCCCCGGTGTGTCCTTTCCTGCCGAGCCGATGCCTTTTCCGGTCGATGACACCATGCGCGGCCTTCTTTCGCAGCTCATCGAAACACATCAAAACAGCACTGAAGGCCACCGCCTGCTCCATCTCGCCTCCGCGCTGCTGCATGTTGTCTTCGCAAAGCTCGATTCGCCATCGCAAAGCCTCCCAGAGCGCCTTTCCGAGGTCCTTGCTCTCATCGCCCGTTCACCGCACACGAAGCTCACGAACCACTTCCTCGCCGAGCGAGCTGGCATGAGCGTGGAGCGCTTCATCCGCAGTTTCCGCGAGCACACCGGCCAGACACCCGCCGCCTACGTCCTCGCCACGCGGCTCCGCCTCGCTGGTGAAGCCCTGGCATTGACCGACAAAACCATCGATCAAATCGCCGTTGAGACTGGCTTCCCCAATCGTCACTACCTCAGCCGCATGTTTGCGAGACAGGTTGGCTGCGGGCCCGCCGAATACCGCGCCCGGCAGCGTGAGCGAAAGGGGCGATAGCCGCGCGGGACGCCCGTCGTTCTAGCGTGTCATGCGTTTCGTCCCTTCGGTCTTTTTTGTCTCTTCCGTCCTTTGCTCGGGCGCGGACTTCTCCAAAGAGGTCTATCCCGTGCTGCAACGCGCCTGCTTTGAATGCCATGGCGCGGAGGTTCAAAAAGGCGATCTCCGCCTCGACACCGCATCACCCAAGCATGCGGAGATCGGAAAAGAACTCCTCCGCCGCGTGCAGCTCCCGCGTGAGGACAAAGAGGCCATGCCGAAGCGTGGCGAACGCCTCAAGCCCGAGCAAATCACCGCCCTGAAAGCCTGGATCGACGACGGCGCGAAT
>JBKCXA010000726.1:0-2153 GCA_046316935.1 Prosthecobacter sp. | reverse complement strand
CTTCCCCTCCTTCTCCCTCCAAAACAAAACCATCCTCCTCACCGGCGGCGCGGGTCTTTACGGGCGTGGACTCGCCGCGATGCTGGCGGCCACTGGCGCGAAGCTCATCCTTGCGGCCCGCGATGTGGCAAAACTCCAAGTCGTGGCCGATGAAGAGACCGCGAAGGGCCATCAGGTTTTCGCCGAGTCGCTCGATCAAGGGCATGAAGCGTCTGTCATCGCCCTCGCGGAGCGCGTGCACGCCCGCTTTGGCGCCCTCGACGGCCTCGTGAACAATGCGGTGCTGCGGCCAATGAAGGGTGCGAATGGCGCGGCGGAGCAGTTCGCCGAATCCATGCGGGTGAACGCCACCGGCGTGATGCTCATGCATCGTCACTTTGGCCAGAAGATGGCCGAGGCGGGTCGTGGCAGCATCGTGAACATCGGCAGCATCCAGGGCATGATCGGTCCCAGCTACGAACTCTACACCGGCACGAACATGGGCGACATGCCGCCGGATTACTTCTTCCACAAAGGCGGCATGGAAAACCTCACGCGCTTCTATGCGGCGCTTTATGGCCCGAAGAACGTCCGCGTGAACAACCTCGCTCCCGGCGGCTTCTTTAACCATCAGCCCGAACCCTTCCTGCAACGCTACTGCGAGCACACCATGCTCGGTCGCATGGCGGATGAAACTGACCTAGGCGGCGCGGTGATCTTTCTGCTCAGCGATGCCTCCAAGTATATCACCGGCGTGAATTTGCCCGTCGATGGCGGTTACACGGCGAAGTAGTCACTTCAACAACTCCACCACAGGGATGCGGAAGAATTTGTCCGTGCGCGACTGCTTTTTGTCCTCGCCGCCGAGGCAATAGACATGGTCGCCCATCTTCACGAGCCCGACCATGGCCGCGTAAGGCAGCGGGAGGGCTTTCCGGTAGCTATCCGCCTTCACGTCATAGATCACCGCCTCCGCCGTGAAGTCCTCACGATACCCGCCAGCGATGTAGATGTGGCTTTCGTCCAAGGTCACAGCTGTCAAACCCCGCGTCGGCACCGCCAGCGGCGTCAGTTTGCGCCAGACATTCTTATCCGGCGAGAAGGCATAGGCCTCCGAGGAATTGACCGGCAGCTTCGCCTCCGCGTCGTAGTTCATTCCACCGAACACGAACAACTCCTCCACCACCACCGCCGAGGCCGCCGTAGCAAATGGCTTGCCGGGGTAGTCGGCGAGGCGAACCATTCCCGCACTACCAAAAACATATGTTGAGCGGCTTAAGCCTGCCAAGTTCGCTGCATCGTTCGTTCCTCCCACAAGAAGGTTATGCTGGTCTTGACCGACACTCCCACCTGCGGCTAGCACGACTGTTTCGGGCAATTCGGGCATGCTCAACCACACAGCACCTTTTTCAGCCACGGGGACCAAAGAACGAATGGGCTTCTGACCGTCGCTGCCTCCCCAAAAACCAAAATGACTTTCGTCCAACTGAAGGTTTACACCGTAGGCAGCTGCACTCTGAAGGGGCTTGGCTTCCTGCCAGCGTTTGGTTTCCGGTTCAAAAATATGGACTTTGTTGAGCCATTGCTTTTTGCCATCGCGCCAGTTGGTTCCGCCAATCACGATAATGCCTTCATAAACATAACCGCACGCAAATCCCCCATTCGGCTCCGGCAGCGGCGGGAGCTGCTCCCATACAGGTTGAGCAAAGGCCGGAAAACACCACAGAGCGCACAGAGAAGCACAGAGTCTCCACAGCAGACCTCTGTGACTCTCTGTGACCTCTGTGGTGCGGTTGTTTGGAATGATCGCAGAGTTCCGCAGAGGTTCAGAGGGCTGTTTTATCATCAGGATCAGTCGCTCGTTCATAGTGGTCGGTGTGTTCGGATTGCCAGCCGGGGCGCAAACGGACATCGCTTTCGCCGCTGAGTTCGCCCGGGGCACTGGCGGGAGTGATGTTTTCCTTCCGCCGCATCTCCCACCAGCACTGGCCGCGGTGGTTGTGTTCGTGGTCGATGACGAAACCGGCCTCTTTCATGAGCGGGCCGATCCAGCCCATGCAGTGATCGCAGTAGTCGTGGTATTGATCAAGGCCGTTGCGAATCAGAAAGCCCTTCGAGGGGCATTCGTGCATGTCGATGCGGAAAACATCGTCGGTCACGGTGCGCTCATACAC
>JBKCXA010000725.1:0-9922 GCA_046316935.1 Prosthecobacter sp. | reverse complement strand
CAGCTCCTTGCCATCGCCGCTGATCTTGAATTCGACGCGACCCTTCGCGCCCAGCTCGGGATGCAGGCCTGCGAGCACGCTGAAGCGACGGAACACACCCTTCGGCAGCACACAGGTCAGCGGCTTGCCCATCCCGGCGCTGATGCCATGGGCGAACTCCTTCTCTCCGGCATCGAGCTTGAGCTTCAGCGGCATCGCTTTCGTGCCTGCGGCCAAGATCGAGCCCACTCGCGGATGCCCCCAATACGGCGAGCTGAAAAACTGCGTCTGCGGGTAGTGCAGCTTCTCCGCCTCCAGCGGCCAAAACGTGTCGATGGGCACCTCCGCAGGCATTTCAGGCACTTTTTTGGCCCCGAGGCAGAGGATCGTGTGCATCGCATCCGCCACGATTTGCGCATCGACGATTGCCGCACGCATCTGGTGCTTCGTCACGGCTTCCGAATCCTCCGCATAAAGCGCCTGCATGATCGGGATCGTCGTCGAGCGGGCATTGAGGATGCCTTCATGCACGCGATGCATCAGCCGCCATGCCGCCTCATTCACGCTCGTGCCGAGCAGGCGCGGCTGATAACCCGCGATGCTCACCGTGAAGTCGCCATTCTCGATGGGGCCGTGCATCAACTTGTCCTTCATCGCATCGCTCGGTGGCAGGAATTGCTGGAGCAGCGTGAATTGATTGTCCCCCGGCATCGTGTGTGACGGGCTGCCGTAGTCCTCGATCTGGTGGCACATCGTCCCCATGAACCGCGCCGCATCGCCCGTGCGTCCCTCGCGCAGCGCTGTCACCGCCCGCTCCATGAAGTAGGTCATCACCTCCAGGTATTCCGTCTGCACCGTCGGCAGATGCAGCACCTGCAAATACACCTCCCCCGGCCGCGACTCCATCGCCGCATACTTCGCGTTCGCCTTGTCCGAGTAAACATGGTCCGGGATCATGCAATGCGCATCCCCCAGCGCCTTCATCTCCACCCCCAGAAGCTCCTTCTGCCACCCCGGCAACGTCTCCAGCCCCGCCCGCGTGATCGCATGATGCGGCTGCCCCCAGCCGAGAAGGATGTTTGGAAGACAAAGCGCTAGGAGCAGGGCGAGAATAGCCTTCTTCATGAGAATTGGTGATGATCGCTAAAAAACGCCAGGAAACTCAAAGAATGACTCACGCAAAGCCGCAAAGGCGCAAAGAAAGGACAATCTCTGGGACCTTTGCGGCTTTGCGCCGTTGCGTGAGATAAAAAGCTCCTGGTGTGCCCCCGCATTCCCCTGCCAAAAACTGCCCTCTCGCCGCGTAGGTTTGCATCATGATTCGGAAAGCCCTTCTCTTTATCTGCATCGCCACGGCCAGTCTCGCCGCGGAGCCTTTGAGCTTCGTGCGGGACATCCAGCCCATTTTGACGAAGGCCGGATGCAACGCGGGCGCTTGCCATGCGAAGGCGGTCACGGGTCAGCGCGGCTTTCGCCTCAGCGTGCTCGGTTTCGAGCCGGAGGAGGACTACGAGGCCATCGTGAAGCAGGGCAAGGGCCGTCGCGTGTTCCCGCCCGCGCCGGAGGAAAGCCTGCTCATCACCAAAGGCGCCGCCATCGTGCCGCACACCGGCGGCAAGCACCTGGAGCCCGGCTCGGAGATGTATCAGACGCTCGTGCGCTGGATCGCCGAGGGCATGCCTTACACGCAGCCGAATGAGCCCGTGCTCAACACGATCGCCGTCGAGCCATCGCGCATTTCTTTGAAGCCGAAAACGGCGCAGCAGCTCAAGGTCACCGCCCGCTACTCCGATGGCAGCAGCCGCGATGTGACGAAACTCGCGCTCTTTGAAGCCAACGACACCGCCATGGCCACCGCGACCGATAGCGGCCTCGTCAACACGCTCGACCTGCCGGGCAATGTGGCCGTCATGGTGCGCTTCGGCGGCAAAGTCAGCGTGTGCAGCGTGCTCATCCCGCTCGGCGCACCAGTCGATTCGCTGCCGCCAGTGAAGAACTTCATCGACCAGCACATCTTCGCGAACCTGAAGCAGATCGGCATCCCGCCCTCGCCCATCTGCGACGACAGCACCTTCCTCCGCCGCGTCTCGCTCGACATCGGCGGCCGACTTCCCTCCATGGAGGAAACGAAGGCCTTCATCGCCGACAAAGCGCCCGACAAACGCGACCGCGCCATCGAGGCGCTGCTGAACTCACCCGACTACGCCGACTACTTCGCGAACAAATGGACCGCGCTGCTCAAAAACCAACGCACTGAGGCCGCCGACATCACCGCCAACTTCGCCTTCCACGCCTGGATGCGTGACAACCTGCTCGCGAACACGCCCTACGATCAGCTCGTGCGCCAAATCCTCGCCAGCACCGGCACCATCGTTTCCAATCCGCCCGTGGCCTGGTATAAACGCGTCAAAGAACCCACCACGCAGGTCGAGGACGTCGCGCAGCTCTTCCTCGGCGTGCGCATGCAGTGTGCGCAGTGCCATCATCATCCCTTCGAGCGCTGGACGCAGGCCGAGTACTATCACATGGCCGCCTTCTTCAGCCAGATCGGCCGCAAACCCACCGCCATCGCCGGTGAAGACCTCATCTTCCACAAGCGCGGCACCGCGCAGACCGAGCATCGCAAAACCCGCGTCATGCTCAAACCCGCCGGCCTCGGCGAGCCACCGCTCGACATCGCGCCCGATGACGATCCGCGCCTCGCGCTCGCCGATTGGATGGCGCAGAAAAAAAACCCCTTCTTCGCCAAAGCGCTCGTGAATCGCTACTGGACGCACTTTTTCAAACGCGGCCTCATCGAACCCGAAGACGACCTCCGCGACACCAATCCGCCGACGAACCCCGAGCTCATCGAAGCCCTCGCGAAGCACTTCACCGACAGCAACTTCGACCTCAAATCCCTCGTCCGCGTCATCGCGCAGAGCCACACCTACCAGCTCAGCGCCATGCCCAACGAGCACAACGCCATCGACCGCCAAGCCTTCTCCCACTTTTACCCGAAACGCATGACCGCCGAGGTCCTGCTCGACAGCATCGACATGGTCACCGCGTCAAAGACCGACTTCGCCGACCTCCCCGCTGGCACCCGCGCCATCTCCCTGCCTGACAACAGCTACACCCGCGCCTCGCCCTTCCTCAAAGTCTTCGGCCGCCCCGACAACACCAGCGTCTGCGAATGCGAACGCGTCTCCTCCGCCAGCCTCGCGCAGAGCCTTCATTTGATGAATGCCCCCGACGTCAAAGCCAAGCTCACCGCCGCCGGAGGCCGTGCCGAGCAACTCACCAAAGCCGAGATGCCCGAGCCCAAACGCATCCGCGAACTCTACCTCGCCGCCTTCTCCCGCGAACCCACCGCCGACGAAGTCCAAATCGCCGAAACCCACCTCGCCAAACCCCGCATCGACGCCACCGGCAAGCCCCTCGACTCCCAACGCGCCAAACGCAACGGCTACGAAGATCTGCTTTGGGCGCTGCTGAACACGAAGGAGTTTTTGTTTAATCATTGAGGAAAGCACGTGGTTCACGCTTGAGCATTGAGCATGCCGTCACCTCCCATCACTGAAGAGGGAGCAACCTGCTCCAGAGCCGTGTATTCCGTGGTCGAATAGAGAATCACCATTCTTTCCGTTCATCCGGCTGAATTCCGGGGCCGAGATGAAGGCTCTTCGCTTCCTTGCGGGCTCCCAATCGTCGTCGGTCCCGCGCCGCCAGGCTCGACATTCACGCCGAAAGAATCGCCGGGTCCCAGTCCTTCCAGACGGGATCAAGGCCACGAGCACGAAGCATCTCGGCCACGCCCTGCGGCGTGCGTTCATCGGCGATGCCAAACTGGCCCTCCGCCCGTGTGCGTCCGGTGGTGGCCTCGAGTTCGACGCGGCGGCCTTTCACGGTGAGATGCAAATCATCACTTCCCGCGCCCGTGTAGCCGCCAGGCTCAGTGTGGCTGCCAGCGCTCATCATGGTGATGCCGAGCGGAGCCAGCGCATCACGAAGCGGAGCGGGTTCACGCGTGCTCAACACGATGCCCACCTCCGGGAAAGTGAGGCGGAAGGCGCAGATCGTCTGCACCAGCGCCCAATCAGGAAAGTCCGTCATCGGCTTGAAACCTCCCGCGGCTGGCCGCAGACGCGGGAAAGCCACGGTGAAGGTCGATTTCCAGCAGTGCTTATAGAGATGCTCCAAATGAGCGGCGAGACGCAGCGCCTCCAATCGCCAGTCGCTCAAGCCAAACAAGGCTCCGATGCCGATGCGGCGGAAACCGCCCGCATAGCCGCGCTCTGGACAGGCGAGCCGCCAGTCAAAATCCTTCTTCGGCCCGGCAGTATGCATCTGCTCATAGACCACGCGGTCGTAGGTCTCCTGATACACGACAAGACCTTCCGCACCGGCTTTGACCATCTGCTCATATTCGGGGGCCTCCATCGGCCCGACTTCGATGCCGATGGTGGGCACCACATCACGCAGCGCCCGGATGCACTCCTCCAGGTAACCATCGCTCACAAAGCGCGGATGCTCTCCGGCGACGAGGAGGATGTTTCGAAAGCCCTGCTCCAGCAGATGCCTCGCCTCGCGGATGACCTGATCAATGGTCAGCGTGACGCGGAGGATGGCGTTGTTGTCCCGCGAGAAGCCGCAGTAGGAGCAGTTGTTCACGCATTCATTCGAGACATAAAGCGGCGCGAAGAGCCGCATCGTGCGCCCGAAGTTCCGCCGGGTGATCAGGCGGCTCTCATGCGCCATCGCCTCGATTTGCGCGGGGCCTTTCGGCTCCAGCAGCGCGGCAAAACGCTCCATCAGCGGCGACTTGCGCCGCGGCAGGGCATCCAGCACGGGAATGAAGGAGGTCAGCATGCGTCTCGGTCCGTGCCTCCTGGCTCAGCGCTCGGTGAACTGGCCGAGGGCGCGGAATTTCTGATAGCGATCATCTAGCAGCTTCGGGCCTTTGACCTTGGAAAGCTCGGTGATGGCAGCGAGAACGGCGGTCTTCAGTGCTTCAGCCGCGGCCGGAATGTCGTTGTGGGCACCGCCGAGAGGCTCGGGGATGACGGCATCAATGATGCCGAGTTGCTTGAGGTCCGGGGCACTGACTTTGAGCGCGGTAGCGGCTTCCGGGGCATACTTGCGATCCTTCCAAAGGATGGCCGCGCAGCCTTCCGGGCTGATGACGGAGTAATAGGCGTTTTCCATCATGAGCACGCGGTCGGCGATGCCGATGCCGAGGGCTCCGCCGCTGCCACCTTCGCCGATGACGATGGCGATGATGGGCGTCTGGATGGTCATCATCTCACGCAGGTTGAAGGCGATGGCCTCGGCGATGTTTCGCTCTTCCGCTCCGATGCCGGGAAAGGCGCCGGGGGTGTCGATGAGGGTGACGATGGGCAGGCCGAACTTCTCCGCCATGCGCATGACGCGAAGGGCCTTGCGATAGCCTTCGGGATGGGCGCTGCCAAAGTTGCGCAGGAGGTTCTCCTTCGTGTCGCGGCCCTTTTGATGGCCGATGATGGCCACGCGCTGTCCGCCGATGGTGGCAAAGCCGGCCGGCATGGCGTTGTCATCGCCGATGTGGCGGTCGCCGTGAAGCTCGACGAACTCATCACAGATGTGCTTCACATAGTCGAGCATGAAGGGCCGGTTCAGGTGGCGGGAGATCTGCACGCGCTGCCAGGGATTGAGATTCGCGTGGGTCTCGCGTTGGAGCTTGTCGAGCTTCGCCTCCAGGTCGGCGATCTGGGACGTGAGCTTGTCACTGGGCTTCGACGCGGCCTTCGTGCGCAAGGCTTCGAGCTCATCGCGGAGCTTCTGGACGGGCTTTTCGAATTCGAGGAGTTGTTTCATGGGAGAGAAAGAGGGTGAAGGTGAGATCAACGGGCGACATCGACCTTTGAACCCTTGCGCACGAGGGCGAAGAGCTCTTCAAGGTCCTCGCGAGCGAGGAAGATGCCGGTTTCAGGCGGAGCTGGCAGCGCAGCCGGGGCGGCGCTGGCGGGAGCGGCATCTTTGGCAGGTGTCGAAGGCGTTTCAACCACGGCGACCGCCTTGGCGACGGGGGGCACGCGGAAGGCGAAGGACACATTCGCCGCCTTTGGACGATGCGCGGGCACCCATTTTTCGGCCTCGTGGTAGCGCGGATCGGTGGCGAGGATGGCCTTGCCCTCGAATTGCGCGGACTTGGTGCCGATCTCAAAGGCCGCGGGTGCACGGATGCTGGAGGGAAGCTGGATGTCCTTCGCTGTGTAAAATTTGAAGGGGTAATCCTTGCCGTTCACATTGCGGAACAGGATCACCTGCTTTTTGCCAACGGAGATGCCGAGATTGAACTGGATCGGCGCCACGGTGAGGCGGTCGCCCGGCTGGAGTGTGGTGCTCATCATGCCGTTGAGGCGGAGGATGAAATCAACGTTCGTCTGGTTCTTCTGGGCGATGAGATTCAGCGAGTCGCCCGGCTGGACGATGTATTCCTTCTTCCCGGCGGTGTAGCTGGGTGAGAAGAGCTGGTCCATGTTGATCTCGCCGATGATGCGGCGTGCCTCGGCGCAGGAGCCGGAATCGGGAAACTGCTGCAGCAGCTTGTAGAGCGCGTCACGGCCCTCGGCGATGCTGCCGCCACGGATGAGGTCAACAGCCGAATCGAAACGCCGCACACCCGGATCAATGCGTGGACGATCCTTGCCCTTCATCGCGGCGAGGTCCTTCTCCACCATCTGCTCCCGCAGGAGGATGTTCTCATACAGCCACCACCCGGTGGCGAGCACCCCGGCGAAGAGGCCCATCACGATCAGGAAGAGCAGGAGCTTGAACTGGGCTTTGGCCATGTTTTTAGCCGAGCAGCCCCCGGCGCTTGAAGTCGAAGAGGTTGATGTTGGAGGACTTCTCGATCATCTCGACGGTGAATTTGAGAAGACAGATCTCCCAGGTGTCGTCCACGCCCTGGATGATGGCGCGGGCGGGATTGCCGGAGGCACGCAGCTCGGCCTTCAGCTTGCCGCAGACCTCTTCCATCGGTTCGTGAACGATCTGCTCCTGCACGTCGGTTTTGCGGAACTGGAAGCCGTATTTCAGGATCGCCAGCTTGTGCATGTGCTGTTTCAAAAAGGCACCAAAAGCCTCGGCCTCGGCACCGAAGCCCTCGAAGTTGAAATTCTCTTCCGGGTCCGGGCGCAGGATGAGCGGCTTCTCCGCGGTGATGCGGCCTTCCCGCACGCGGACGGCACCGATCGTGTCCATCAGCTCCGAGACGAGCTGGAACTCGAACTGCGTGGTCCCAAACGTGTCGATGCGGCGGTCTGGCTCCTGGAGCACATGCGTGTTCTCCAGGGCGTATTGAAAATCGAATTCGGTGGGCATGAAGGGGGTGGCGGAGACTAGGCAAGGGGGGCGGGAGGGCCAGTGATTTCTCATACTGGGCCGTATCAGGCTTCGAGCTTGAAACCGTTCTCCACCTGCGGCATGTCCGCCGCCCTTTTCTAACCATGTCCGCCGAACGCAAGACCCTCGAAGAACGCGCCCAGATGTCTGATATTGACCGTCTGCGGCACTCCTGTGCCCATGTGATGGCCACCGCCATCCTGCGCCTGTGGCCGAATGCCCAGTTTGCCTACGGGCCGCCGGTGGAAAATGGCTTCTACTATGACTTTGATCTGCCGGATCACCGCATCACGCCGGATGACTTTGAGAAGATCGAGGCGGAGATGAAAAAGATCGCCAAGGAGAACCAGAAGTTCGAGTGGAAGGGCGTCAGCCGCGAGGAAGCCATCGCGCTGGCAAAGAGTGGTCGCCTCGGTGGCCTGAGCGAGCGCCCGGGCAATCCGAGCACCTTCAAACTCGACCTTTTGGAAAAGATTCCCGAGGGCGAGCAGATCAGCACGTTTACCAATGGCGACTTCATCGACCTCTGCGCCGGACCGCACGTCGGCTACACCTCGAAGTGCAAGAACGTGAAGCTCATGTCGGTCAGCTCCTCGTTCTACATGGGCGATGAGACGAAGCCGCAGCTCCAGCGCCTCTACGGCACCGCTTTCCCGAGCAAGGAAGAACTCGACGCTCACCTCGTGCAGCTCGAAGAGGCCAAAAAACGCGATCACCGCAAACTCGGCCGCGAATTGAAGCTCTTCCACATCGACGAGGACGTGGGCCAGGGCCTCATCCTCTGGACGCCGAACGGCGCGACGCTGCGCCAGGAGCTGCAAAACTTCATCAGCGAGGAATTGCGCAAGCAGGGCTACTCCCAGGTCTTCACGCCGCACATCGGCAAGACGGTGCTCTACAAGACCAGCGGCCACTTCCCTTATTACAAGGATAGCCAGTTTAGCCCCGTCATCGAAAACGACGACCTCAGCAAGATCATCAAAGAAGGCTGCGGCTGCTGCGAGATGATGGAGCGCCTCGGCGCCGTCTCAGCAAAGCTGCGCAGCCAGCTCAATGAGCGTGCCGGCACGGAAGTCGTAACCGAGGACCGCGTGTTGCCCGACGACAAACTGCTCGATGGCTTCCTGCTGAAGCCGATGAACTGCCCGCATCACATCAAGATCTTCGACAGCCAGCCCCGCAGCTATCGCGACCTGCCGGTGCGCCTCGCTGAGTTCGGCACCGTGTATCGCTGGGAGCAAAGCGGTGAGCTCAACGGCATGACCCGCGTCCGCGGCTTCACGCAGGATGACGCACACCTCTTCTGCACCGAGGAACAAGTCGCCGCCGAAGTGCTCGGCTGCCTCTCGCTCGTGAAAATTGTGCTCAACACGCTCGGCATGCAGGATTACCGTGTCCGCGTGGGCCTTCGCGATCCCGACAGCAGCAAGTTCACCGGCGATCCCGCCAAGTGGGACGCAGCGGAAGATGCCTGCCGCAAAGCCGCTGCCACTCTCGGCGTGCCCTTCACCGAAGAACCCGGCGAGGCCGCGTTCTACGGCCCGAAGATCGATTTCGTCATCAAAGACGTGATCGGCCGCGAATGGCAGCTCGGCACCGTGCAGGTCGATTACGTCCTGCCAGTGCGCTTTGACCTCAGCTACATCGGCCCGGACAACAAGCCGCACCGCCCCGTCATGATCCACCGTGCGCCGTTTGGCAGCATGGAGCGCTTCTGCGGCGTGCTCATCGAGCACTTCGCCGGTCACTTCCCCGCCTGGCTCGCCCCCGAGCAGGTCCGCGTGCTCACCATCAGCGAAAAGAGCGACGAATTCGCCAGCGAAGCCCTCAACCAGCTCAAAGCCGCCGGCCTCCGCGTCACGCTCGACAACGCCGCCGATAAAATCGGTGCCAAGATCCGCAACGCCCAGCTCGACAAGATCCCCTACATGCTCGTCATCGGCGAAAAAGAAGCCGCCGCTCAATCCGTGGCCGTCCGCCACGCGAAACGCGGTGACCTCGGCGTGAAGCCGCTCACGGACTTCGTGAACGAGATCACGGCGGAGGTGAAGGAGCGCAGGCTGTAAACCTGATGCCGCATGAGTGATCCAGAGGACATCAATCCTTATGCGGCACCTCAGTCTCAGACGCTGCTAACTCGGTCCAAGAATAATCGGCCTCGTCGTCCGGTTTCAGTGAAGTGGGCGTTTGTTTTTATGTTCACCGCCGTCGTTTCCACGGCATATCTACAGGCACAGCTTTTTCCTCAATATGGGTGGCGTCTGTGGACCGATTACCTTCTTGGAACTTTTTTTGATTCGTTCAGGTTCTTCGCTTTTTTCGCCTTGTTGGTTGGTGGGAACAAGCCTTGGGTTTTCTGGACAACAACAGTCACACTAACCGTGATGCTCTATTTCGTTGTGATGAGGGTTATTCGCGGCTTGCCGGAGTTTTTTGAGCTTCTTAAGTTCGACCCAATGGGAAAGGCTGTAGAATGCCTTGCTCTGTTTCTCGTTTTGTTCCTGCTCTATCGCTTTGCCTTCGGTCAACCCAGCCGCCTTTACTTCGGCCTGCCACTGCGATGGTCGGTTCGTTGATC
>JBKCXA010000724.1:0-3246 GCA_046316935.1 Prosthecobacter sp. | reverse complement strand
GCGTGAGGCCGGCACCGAAAACTACGGCGGCATCCGCCCCAGTTGCTGGATCAACGCCATCCCCGCCTCCGGCCTCGTCCTCGTCCCCGACGGCTCCTCCAAATGCCACTGCAGCTACCAGATGCAGGCTTGGTTTGCGTTGCAGGGGGAGTGAGTGACTGAATATGATCCGAACCATTCATGAAATGGCGGCTCACATCTCTCATACTCGTCGCGATCCTATGCGGCGTGCTTTGGCGTGCTGAGCTCGAATGGCGCTGGGGTTGGGCAGGGTTGAGCTGGGCTTGGCAGTATTACTGGGCTTTTCTCGTGGGCGCGGTTGGCTTTACAAGCTGGGCCATTGCCGTGGCTCAGCCACTCAAGAGGTTGAGATTTGGTTGTGCCCTGATGGTGATGTTTGCTCTGACCTTGGAGGTATTCTGGACTTTGCTTCAATCACTTTTCACACGTTGGCTTGGGCCACCGCCGGACAATATCCGTCAAGTATTCTGGTTCACTGCCTGCCTCTCCCCCGTCCTGTGGGCCGCGGTCCCTCTGATGTTTGGCTGGATATGCCGTTGGCACGGCATCCGCCTTCATTTTGGCTTTCACCTGCTTTCCTCGATCTTGTTTGTCGCAAGCTGGCCTGCCGCCGTCTGGCTGCTGGACGTGGTCGATCATCGTGGCGGCCCAGACCTCATTCACGCGCTGAAAAGTGGCTTTGTGATCCCTTTACTGGCCTTCTCACTTGGCTTTCCACTGCTGGCAGCGCGACGTCCTGCCTGAGCCTAACCTCGGGTCACAACCTTGCGCATGAATTGCAGAATAGATCAATCCATTGCCAACGGCGGAATTAGCATCGTTATCTGCTCTGCTGGCCTTGAGTCATCTTAGCGCACACAGCAGGATGTTCCGGTAAGCACGATGCGTTTTTTGTCGGTATCGACGCACGGGTGCAATTTCGTTCTATTCGACAAGGTGACCGAATCTTTTCCACCATCCGGCCGGGGTGTGAATTCGCCGGGTTGTCGCGGAGCATTTTGGTGAGGGCGATTGGCTCTCACCAAGCGGTCACGTTCAGCCGAACAAACCGTTTCGGACTCGCGGGTGTGATCGCAGGCAGAACGCGGACGGTCACCAAGTTCGTCACGCCATCGCCAGCGGCGGTGGTGCTGAGTTCTTGAGTCACGCCAGCACCGTTTTGCCAGTTCGTGAGATCGCCACTGACTTCGACGACATAGGTGAGCTGCGGCGCGTCGGTGCGGCGGAGATAGACATACTGAAGGTAAGTCAGGCCGTCGGCGGCGTTGACGGCGGTGCTGTTCACCGGCAGTCCAGTTGTGCTGGCAGCGGCAGGTGATTGATTAAAGGCGTATTCGAGCAGCAGCGGCACGCCGTCGTGATCGCTGTCTTCGGTGGCGATGTTGGCAGTTGTTTGATTCAGGCCAAACTGCTGCTCCCAGGCGAGCGGAAGGCCGTCCTGGTCTTCATCGCTGCTGGCGCTGGTGGTGGCGGCGGTGGCGTAGAAGTCATGCCAGCTCTGCAGCAGGGGCTGCATGGCAGTGTTGTCGATGTCGCTGATGTAGATCTCGTGATATTCGGCGCGGTAGGTGTTGAAGGCGAACTCCATGGCATCAGCGGCCGAGCCATACAGTGTGTTGGTGACGTGGCCGTCATTGAATGGCCGCGTCCAGCTTCCGAGCATTTGAAAGCCGTTCCACGTCGTGTCACGCACGGCGTATTCCTGTGCGGCAAAGCCGGTGACAGGCGTGGCGGAATAGGGATCGAGCAGCGGGCCGTTGCGCTTGGCGGCGAGGTTTTCCATGAAGAAGCCGATGCGTGGTCGCGTGGCACCGTTGAACTCCGCAAGCAGTTGCTGCCTGATCCAGTCGGCGGCACCGACCCCGCTGTAGCTGGCGTTCTCGTTGTCCGTGATGGGCCAAAAGCCGATCTGCACATACTTGCCCGGGAACTCTCTCTGCAACGTGCGCAGCTCATCCTGCACGGATTCGAGAAGCTTCTGCCGCGTGTAGTTCGGCAGGTTGCGCAGCGGTGTCGAGTTGGGATCGCGAATGCCGGTGAAGCCGCCTGGCAAGTAGGGATCGAGCACATCGAGGCGCGTGTCATGGCGCAAAGCGATGCCGTTCGTGATGCTGCTGCCCATCGCGGCGAGCATCGCCCGACGACGTTGACGCAGATACGGATCCCACGGCGTGGCGCGTGTGAGGCCGGCATCGCTCCACGTCTCCACACCGCTGGTCGCCGCGATGTAGGCGGGCTCGCTCGGCACGATGATGATCGAGAGCTTCTGGCCTGCTGGCAGTTTGTTCAGCGCATTCTGGATGATGAAGAAGTCGTAGCTGCCCGGTGTGGTGTCGCTTTCAACATCATTCCATGCGACACGCAGGGTGAAGCCGTTCACGAATGCGTGGCTGCGGATGTTTGCATCGCGCAGCGAGATGGCTTTGCCAAAGGTGGTCGTGTAGTTCGTCGCGCCGCCGCTATCGAGGCAGAAGACGCCTCGCGGGCGGCTGAACTGCGCCGCGCTGGCATTCGGATCGAGCACGACGAAAAGCACCTGTGTGCGCCGCACGTGATCGCCGTCATTCAGCGCGAGCGTGATGGTGGCGGCACCCGTTTGGCCGCTGACGGGAGTGGCGGTGAGCGTGCGATTTGCGCCGCTGCCACCGAGCACGAGATTCGCATTGGGAAGCAAGGTTGTATTTGAGGAGGTGGCGGTGACACGCAGTTCGCTCAGTTGTGTTTCCACATCGCTGATAGTGAAAGCAATGGGCTGTGGCGTGTCGCCGAGATTTATCGTGGCCAGTCGTGGCACGCTGGTGAAAGCAGGCGTGGTATTGCTGGCGATCACGTCGAGCACTAAAGCAGTGCTGCTCGTGTTTGTGCCATCGGAGCAGGTGAGCGTGATCGTGGCGCGACCGCTCTGGCCAGAGGCAGGTGTCACGTGCACGGTGCGGCCATACGTGGTGCCCGTGAGCGCGATGCCAGATACGGGCACGAGTGTGGTGTTCGATGATGCGGAAGTGACAGTGAGTGTGTTCTCTGCCTGCTCGGTATCCTTGGTGATGAAGACTGCGGGGCCGAAAACCGAACCCACGCTGATCGTTTCAGATGCCAAAGCCGAGATCGTGGGCGCGGTGTTGCCACCCACCGCGGTGGCTGCTGTCAGCGTGAAGGCCGTGGCGCTCGTCTTCACGCCATCGTTCACCGTGAGGGTGATCGTTGCCGTGCCGCTCTGTCCTGCCA
>JBKCXA010000723.1:0-5404 GCA_046316935.1 Prosthecobacter sp. | reverse complement strand
GAAGAAACCCGCCAGCGACATGCCCAGCAGCACGCCCGCCGTCGTGGCGATGCCTTTGCCGCCTTTGAACGACAGCCAGAAGGTGTACATGTGCCCGAGCACCGCCGAGAAGCCACCGATGACCTTGGCGGTGGAGATCATCTCCGCTCCGGCACCCGTTTCCGTCATCCATTTCGCGGCGAGCACGACCGGCAGCCAGCCCTTCATCATGTCGAGCAGGAAAACCGGGATGCCGATGGGCTTGCCGAGCACGCGGATGACGTTGGTGGCGCCGATGTTTCCGCTGCCATGCTGGCGGATGTCGATCCCGCGCAGCCTGCCTGCCCAGTAACCAAACGGCAGCGAGCCGCAAAGGTAGCCGCACACGGCGCTGGCGATGAGGACGGTGGTGGAAGTCATGAGCCGCATGTCTTAGAGACTCGCGGCGGCGTGCCAAGCGCAAAGTGCGGCGCTTTGCTCAATGTGCCGACGGCTCTACCACCGGATGCGCGGGCAGTTTCGATGCAGCAGCCTCGACTTCCTTGACCTCCGGCTCATCGGGAAAGATGACCACAATATCCTTGATTGCCCCCTCGGCGCCCGATTCACGCAGCAGCCACTGACGCACAAACTTCGCCACCGAGCGGCGGCAGTTGTCCCGCACGCTGGGGATCTGCGTGTGCGAGCCGGCCCGCTTCTCCAGCATCGGCGTGAGGTCCTTTTCGAGCTTGTCGAGGTTCTCTGTGGCATTGAAGCGCAGCCAGCCAGCCTCGGTTTTCTTTTCCATACCGTCCGTGCGGATGGCCGGCGGAAGGGAAGGCCGGATCGCCGGGGCAATGACGACGCAGCGCCCATCTTTGACGCTCAGCCGCCAGTCGTCGGAGAGCTTCAGGTGAAAGCGATAGACGACCGGCACGCGGATTTCGCTCTCGGTGGTGCCGAGATAGACGAGGTCGTTGAAAACGCTGAGCGAGTCCGCCTTCGTCACCGTCTCATGGGTTTCCATGGTCGCCAGCTCCAGCACATCGCCCTCGCTGGAAAGCACCCGCGTGACCTCCTGTCGGAAGGTCTCCGTGATGTGCTGGTGGCTCAGCCTGCCCGGCAGTTCCGCCAGCCAGTGCAGGCCGTAGCTCGCAAAATCAAATCCACGGTCCACCAGCCTCCAGACCACCACGCCGCCCGCGAGGATGCAAACGATCACCGAAAGGCAGCCCCACTTCACACAGCCGCCTCCACGGCGCATAGACTCGGCAGCAGCAGGGGCGGGAACGGGTGTTTCGGACATGGCTCGCGATGAAGTGCCTGTACCATGCCGCAAAGTGATGCATGGAAAACAGGAAAGCTGCCTTGACGATGCCTTGGCCGGCTTACCATCGACACGCCTGCTCATGCGCCAGCCTCTCTTTTGCCTGCTTTTGATCTCCTGCACGGTCTGGGCCGATTCGGCGCTCGACGCGGCGCTGGATGCCGTGGCGCCCGGTTTGGGCAAGTGGGGCACGGTGTGTGTGGCGACGGAGTCGGAGGGCAAAATCGCCTTCGAGTGGCATGACTATCGTGACACAGGGCAGAAGAAGGATTTCTGGCCGGCGAGCACGATCAAGCTGCCGGCGGCCATTGCGGCGGTGGAGTGGCTGAACGAGCAGGGGCTCGATCTCGATGCCGCGCTGACCTTTCAGCATCAGGACAAGGACGGGCGCTGGATCACCGATGCTGCCCGCACGCCGCGTGAGATGATCTCAGAGGTGTTTCGACGCTCGTCGAATGAGGACTACACGCTGTTACTGCGTCTCAGCGGCATTGACCGGCTGCACGAGCGCTTCTTTACCACGGAGCGCGGCTTTTCCCAGACGGCGCTCATGCGTGGCTACACCGCCGCCCGGCCTTGGGCCTATGTCCGCGAGGAGCCGCAGCGCATCGTGCATCCTCGCGTGACACTCACCCATCACTGGAAGGGACGCTCGTATGCCGCAGAGCGCGGCTGCACGATCATCGATGCGAAAACCGGCAACGTGACGACCACTCGCGAGCTTTGCGACACGCTGAGACGCGTGATGTTTCACGATGAAATCGAGCCTGCGGAACGCTTCCACATCACCACCGAGCAGGCCCGCTTCCTGCGTGAAGGAGGCGATGGGTTCACCGGCCTCGAAACCCGCGGCGCAGAGTCGGGTCCCTCCGCGTGGAAGGGCGCGGTGGAGACGGTTTTCCCCAGCGCACGCTATTTTCATAAATCCGGCCTCATCAGCAATTATGCCCTCGACCTTGCCTGCATCGATGCCCGTGCCCAAAACGGCCCCTGCTACCTGATCGCCCTCGCCATTCATGCCGGGCACGCCAGCCCGGTGCATGGTGAGGAACTCATCCGCCAGATGTCGCTGGCTGTGGCGCAGTGGGTGAAAAGTTCGCGCTGATCACCACGAGGCCACGACCTCGTAGGCATAGCCGCGGAGATACTCGGTCTCGGGAATGGTGGCGAGGATGGGATGATCGGGCCGCTGGGTGAAGGTCGCCACGCGGCGGAGGACTTTTTTGGCGTCCACGGCGGCCTCGGTGATGCTGCTGTGAAACTCGCTGGCACTCACATGATGCGAGCAGGTGAAGGTGGCAAAGATGCCGCCGGGCTCCAACATCTTCATGGCGCGGAGGTGGATCTCCTTGTAGCCGCGAAGGGCGTCCCGCACGGTGCTTTTCGACTTCGTGAAGGAGGGTGGATCAAGGATGATGAGGTCGTAGCGGGCATCCGCGGACTCCTGGCGCTTGAGGAAGTCGAAGCAGTTCTCGGCCACGAAGTCGATCTTCGCGCCGGAGATGGCGGCGTTCTTCTTTGCCACCTCCACGGCGCTCTCGCTGATGTCCACCGCGGTGACCTCAGAGGCTCCGGCGAGCGCGGCGGCCTGGGCAAAGCCTCCCTGGTTGCAGAAGCAATCCAGCACGCGACGGCCACGCGCCAGTTTTGCCACGAGCTGGTAGTTGTCGAGCTGGTCGAGGTAGAGGCCGGTCTTCTGGCCCTCGATGAGATCCGCGTGGAAGGCGCTGCCTTGATGACGCACGACAAAGGGCTCGGGCGTCTCGCCGCTGATCACGCCTTTGACCTGCTCGAGGCCTTCGGCGAGGCGCACGGCGCCTTCGTTGCGCTGGATGATGCCGCGCGGCTTGAGGACGTTGTTGAGAGCCTCCACGATCATGTCCTGCCGCTGCGCCATGCCGAGGGTGAGGGTTTGCAGCACCAAATAGTCGCCGTAGCGGTCCACCACCACGCCGGGGAGACCATCGCTTTCGCTCCAGACGAGGCGGCAGAGGTTCAAATCGACGCCGGAGGCCTCACGGGACTTGATCGCCCGCTCGATGCGCCGCGTGAACAGGTCGAGATCCAGGTCCTGCCGGCGGTAGGAAAAGAGGCGGGCGGAGATTTGGGACTTCGGGTTATAAATCGCGCTGCCGAGCGGCTTCCCACGCACATCCTGCAGGCGCACCACATCGCCCGGTTTCGGATCGCCGAGACGTTTCTGGATTTCGAGGGCATAGACCCACACATGGCCATGAAAGAGACGGGCGCGGGGTTGGACGATGAGGGAGGACATGGGAGCAGCCCAATAAATGACGAATGAGGAATGTCGAATGGCGATTCGAGTGCCGCATTCGCCGTTCGACATTCGCCATTCGTCATTCACCATGCCGCATCATGAAACTCGCGCTCAAAATCCTCGGCGTCCTGCTTCTCCTCGCCCTCGCCACCCCGGTGCTGTTTGCCATGTGGCTGCAGAGCTACGTCAGCCCGGACTATCTGGTCAAAATGACCGAGCAGAACTGCAATTGCCGCGCTCATCTCGACTCCTCCAGCCTCTCGCTCTTCTCCTGGCCGCCCACGCTGCGGCTGAACGGCATCAAGATCGCCCCGCGTGACGAACATGTGGGCAAGGCATTGTCGGAACGTCCGCCGCTCGTCGATGCGCCAGTGCAGATCGAGCTGGCCTACGCCGAGCTGCTCAGCAACGACATCCTCGACCGCCGCATCACACCAAATTTGATCCGCTTTGCCGGGGTGGAGATTCGTGAAACCCTCGATCCAAAGACCGGCAGCTCCTTGGAAAAGCTTTTCCAGCCTCCAGCCGCCGCTGCTGGGCCGGTGGTGGCCGAGGCGCCATCGAGTGACGTGCCCAAAGCTGTGCCGGTGACACCTGCCGAAGCGGCGCAGATACCGCAGGCTCCCGCTGCACCCGGTTCCCCCATGGCTGTCGAAGCTCCGCCACCGGTCGAGAAGCCCGAGCGCATCCCGCTGCGTGAGATCCGCCTCGAAAAGGCGCACATTCACATCACCAACAAGGCCGTCTCCTCGCAGTTTGAGGCCGACATCCGCGATCTCGACATCGTTCTCGATCAAATCGATGTCGATCCCGACGACCTCGCGAAGCACAATCACATTCATGCCACCCTGAAGGCCAAGGTGCAGGCGCAGGGCGTGGCCGAGATCGGCGGCACGATGAAGCCGGTGCAGTTCGCTGATGTCAGCCTGCACGGCGAGGGCGATGTGACCCCGCTGGAGCCCCAAACGCTCCTGTGGAAGCCCGCCGCGCTCCTCACGCTGGTGTTTGATGCTGGCTCCACCATCGGCGGTCACATGACTCTCGGAGAAGCTGCCGGCAATGAGATGACCAAGCTCCTCGACCATGGCATCGACCTGCGCGGCGTGCGTCTTGGAGGCACCTTGGCCGCAGAAGCCCGCGCCAGCGTGAGCTACGACCGCGAGGTCCTCTACTTCCGCGAGCCCGCCCGCATCGTGCTGCCTGATTTTGCCTTCACCGTCGGCCAGGGAGCCTGGATCAACACCGTCAAAGACCAGCAGGTGATGCCGCTTCACCTCGTCTTCGGCCCCGCCGTGCGGGAGGCCATCGTGCAGGGCATCAACAACAAAGGCATGCCGGACTTCCTCACCCGTGGCATTCTCTCTCTCATCTCCGATGAGCAGGGCAATCCCTACATCGACATTACCCTCACCGGCTCGCTCTCCAAACCCGAGCCGCAGCATGAGCTCCTCGCGAAAATCAAAAAGCTCGGCGGCGGCGCCCTCGAAACGCTCATCAGCAATCCGCAGGAGGCCAAGGAACTTCTCAACGGGCTGAAGAGCCTCTTCAAAAAGAAGTAGATGGCTTCGGAAGAGGCAGCCGGTTTTCCGGCTGGTGCGCCCGTCAGGAATCGAACCTGAATCTGCGGCTTCGGAGACCTCCATTCTATCCGTTGAACTACGGGCGCGTCGCGGGGCGATGGATTCGCACGCGGCGGGAGCGGCGGCGAGTGGTTGTCTGTCGCGGTTCATCGCCAGCTCAAGAAGCTAGGTGGCGGCAGGTGAGACTCCGCCGCCTGTCTTCCACACGGCGGCGATCTGGCGTTGAAGCCCAGGCTGTTTGAGCGGCACGGCACGAACGTT
>JBKCXA010000722.1:0-2117 GCA_046316935.1 Prosthecobacter sp. | reverse complement strand
GTTCAATCCGCTCCTTTGGCTGGCCTTCTTCAAAGTGCGTGCCGACCGCGAGGCCGCTTGTGATGCGCAGGTGCTCGAAAACGCCACGCCACAGCGTCGCAGCGCCTACGGGCATGCGTTGTTGAAGATCGAATCCGCCTTCGCCCCTTTGCGACTCAGCCTCGGCTTCATCGGCATTCTTCAAAGGCACGCATCCCTGCGCGCCCGCATCCGCAGCATCGCCGCGCCGACTCGCACGAGGCCGCTCACCGGCCTGCTCGTGACCGCCTGCATGCTGGCGATGACGTTTCTTGGGGTCACGCGGGCGGAAAAGCCTGCCCCCGCTGACACGCCAGCAAAGCTCATGACACTGCAGATTCGCGTCATCGACTTCAAGCAAGCGAGCGACTGGAATATCGGCGGACGGCTAGCGCCCTTGGCTGCGGATGAACAAGCGGATTTGAAGATGGAGTCTTTGAGCCAGCAAGATCTGGAGAAGCTCCTCGCGGAGACAAACCAGCAGCGGGGTGCTCATGTGACTGCCTACCCAAAGATGACTGTGCGTGCGGGAGAAAAGGCCAGCATCCGCTCTGTCGTGAACCAGCCCATCGTATCTGACAAAAAGGACAAGGAGGGAAAACCGGCCATCGACTACCTGCCGGTTGGCTTCATCGGGAACTTCGTGGTGAAGCCGCTCGCTGACAGCAAGGTGTCCCTCGACATCGACATCACGAACTCGCAAATCATTGGCGAGCAACAAGTCGCCGGGAATCCCTATCCCATCGTGAACAGCCTCTTATGGAAGGCTCCCATCGAACTGGCTGTGGGCATGAGCGCCATCGGTTATGGCTGGCAGGAGTCATGGGAGAATGGCAAGCGCCAGAAGCCGCGGCCGGTCCTCTTTGTGCTCACGCCAGGGGATGTCCAAACGGTGGCCAGTGATGCCAGCAGCCCTCTTCCACCTCAGGTCACGGTCTCCTCCGAGAAGGCAGTTTTCGATAAAACCGAAGGCGTCATGCGCTACACCGGCAGGGCGAAGCTGGAAATGCCAGGCAAGGACGGCTCACCACTCAGAGCCACTGCGGATGAGATCATTTACCTGCGTGGAGAGGACCGGATGATCGTGAAAGCCCCGCTCGAAATGATCATGGGAAGCATCCGCATCTCCTGCGAGGACCCGCAAGGGGAAGCAGCAATCGAGTTAAAGTCGGGCAAGCTGAAGATGAGCGGCGCCACCTTTAGAACCGAGATGCTGCCAAAATCAGCGGCGGATCAATCGCCCGCGGAGACCCTGGCGGCTCTTTTGCGGGGCGCGAGACCGCAGCAGTATAATTTTGCCAAGGCGAACCTCGGCGATGTGCTGCGTTTCCTGGCCACGGATGCCGACATCAAGTTCTTCTCCCTGCCCGAAGACCACGCGGCCTCGAAGAAGCTTGTGACCTTCAGCATCAACGACAGCCCGTTTTCCGTGCTGGAGACGATCAGCAAGGCCAACGGCCTCATGCTGGTGCTCGACAAAAACGTCTGGCACATCCGGCCCTCGGACGATGCTGAGGTAATCCGCCGCAGCTATCCGCTGCTGAAAACCAAGGCAAAACCTGCTGACGTGCTCGAAGCGCTTCAAAAGCTGATCAAAGCGCCCGCGACGGTGAAGTTCGACGAGAAGAACGAGGTGTTTCACATCAACGCCACACGCCTTCAGCACACCTGGGCGGAGGGCTATTTCCGTGGTCTGCACGGGAAACGGTGAGGATGCTGCCCGCCAACGCATGCTGGTAGCGGCGGCTGTCAGCACGCCGGGTATGGAACGATGCGTTAGATCGGAAAACGGACGTTTTCCGCTACGGAGGACGTTTTTGCTGACTTCATGGCGAAGGGATTGCAGCGACCTGAACCCGTCGTAACGATGGCCGATGACCACCCCCGAACTCACCCAGCGCCTTCGCGAAAACGCGTGGATCGGCGATGCCGTGCTGGAGCTGTATGTGCGCTCCCATATCCTGCGCACGCATGGCAAAGTGGATGCGGAGATGAAGACGCGCTTCACCTGCAACCAGTTCCTCTCCTGCCACGGCAATCCCACGGCCGTTGAAGCGGAGATCGGCGTCATTTACCAAAAAGACGGCCTCGAAGCCGCC
>JBKCXA010000721.1:0-4930 GCA_046316935.1 Prosthecobacter sp. | reverse complement strand
TTCCAATGCCAACCTGCACTCCTCGCCGCTCTATGTGGATGGCTTGCTGTATTGCCCGCTGATGGCCGGCAAACTCTTCGTCATCAAGCCCGGCGAAAAAGCGGGTGAAATCGTCCAGGAGATCGCCCTCGAAGGCGAGTGCCTCGGCGCTCCTTCCGTGTGCGATGGCGTGCTCTACGTCACCACGACCGAAAAGCTCTACAGCTTCCCGATTCCGAACAGCGGAATCAAAGTGGACGCCGCGCCGGTCGTCGAGATCCCAAAGGCTGGCAAAGCGGTCGCTTTGCAGATCATCCCGGCGGAAACGGTCATCCTCGCGGGTGAAAAACAAGGCTTCCGCATTCGCAGCATCGACGCGAACGGCTTCGTTGTCGAAAACGACATCAAAGGCGTGAAGTGGGAGTCCTTCATCCCGCCGACGGCCAAGGTGAAAGCCACCATGGACGCCAAATTTAACGACGCGGGCGAACTCGTCGTTGCTCCCGATGCGAAGATCAGTGCCGGCGCCTTCAAAGGCACCGCACCGGACGGTCTCTTCGGCACCATTCGCGGTCGTGCGCTGAAAAACCTGCCCATCACCGAGGACTTTGAAGGCTACACGCTCACCGAGGAGTTCCCCGTCGATCCGCAGAACAATCCCGCTTACAAATTCGCCTACCCGCCGCTCCCCTGGATCGGTGCCCGCTTCAAGTTCCAGGTCATGGAAAAGGATGGCAACAAGGTCTTCGGCAAGAGCTTCGACCGCCTGCTCTTCCAGCGCGCCAGTGTCTTCCTCGCCCCGGCGCATCTGAAGAACTACACCATGCAGGCCGACGTGCTCACTGAGGGCAATGCCCGCTCGAAGTCCGACATCGGCTTCATCCACCAGCGCTACCTGATCTGCCTTCGCGGCAACGCTGGCAAGCTCGAGGTCAGCTCCAATCTGGAGCGCCTGAAGCAGGAAGTGCCCTTCAAGCTCACCGCCAACAAGTGGTACACCTTCAAAACCCGCGTCAACAGCAGTGCGGACGGCTCCGGCTCCGTGCAGGCCAAGGTGTGGGAAAAAGGCGCCGCCGAGCCCGAGGCCTGGACCATCGACGTGAAGCTCCCTCGTGTGCATCAAAACGGCTCCCCCGGCCTCTTCGGCTTCACCCCGCTCAACCAGCGCCGTATGTACATCGACAACCTGAGCGTCACGCAGAATTGATCGCTTAGATGTCTTGGACTATTCTCTTTCATGGTTGCCACCGTTCCCAGCCTTCCGTTGCCAGAAATCGAGATTGCCGTCACTCGGCTCTCTCGCGGAGATTTGAGCGCTTTTCGCGATTGGTTCTCGCGCTTCGACGCGGAAGCATGGGACCGGCAGTTTGAGGAGGATGTGAAAGCGGGCCGCCTCGACGCTCTGGCTGACGAGGCTCTCGCCGACATCCAATCTGGCCGCTGCCGTGACTTATGAAGCACCGCGCCTCCGCAAAGTTCTGGCAATACTACAACCAGCTTCCCGCAAAAATCCGATCCCTGGCCGATGAAAACTTCGCCCTCCTCAAAGCCAATCCACGCCACCCATCACTCCACTTCAAAAAAGTGGGCCGTTTCTGGTCAGCGCGAGTTGGAGATCACTACCGAGCCATCGCAGTCGAAGACGGTGATGACTTTGCGTGGTTCTGGATCGGCCATCACAGCGAATATGACCGACTAATCCAACGTTAGGCTCCTGCGATCCCCACACACTCTTTAAGCTCTCTTTCCATGACAACCAAACCCACCCTCCTCCTCGCGCTGGCCTTGTCCGCCACGCTTCATGCCGCCGACTACTCCCAGTGGGGCGGCAGCAACACGCGTAACATGGTGTCCGACGAAAAAGGACTGCCCACCGACTTCGAGCCCGGCAAGAAATACGGCCCCAAGGCCGCGCCGAAAGAAGCAGGTCGTCTCCGCCCCAACGCCGAGACCGCCAACAAGGCTCCCGGCGCCGAGGACATCGACATGAGCACGACCAAGAACTGCCTCTGGGTCGCCAAGCTCGGCTCGCAGACCTACGGCACGCCTGTGATCGCCAATGGTCAGGTCTATGTCGGCACCAACAACGAATCGCCCCGCGATGAAAAGCACACTGGCGACCGCGGCATCGTCATGGTCTTCGACGAATACACCGGCGACTTCAAATGGCAGCTCGTCTCGCCGAAGATGGGCACCGGCAAGGTCAACGACTGGGAATACCTCGGCATCTGCGCCAGCCCCACCGTGGTGGGTGACAAAGCCTACGTCCCCGGCAATCGCTGCCAGATCATCTGCTTCGACGTGAAAGGTCTCAGCGATGGCAACCAAGGCATGCAGGACGAGGCCACCTTCATGGCCCCGCTCGACAAGGACGGCAAAACCACGCCGCCCATCACGCCTGGCAAGACCGATGCCGACATCCTCTGGGTGTATGACATGTACAAAGAACTCGGCGTCTTCCAGCACAACGCCACCGCCGGCTTCCCGCTCGTGGTCGATGGCAAGGTCTTCGTCCCCACCTGCAACGGCGTGGATTGGACTCACACAAACATCCCTGCTCCCGATTCGCCGAGCTTCATCATGCTGAACGCCGAAGACGGCACGCTCCTCGGTGAGCAGGACCACATCGCCTCCAGCCGCGTGCTTCACTGCTCCTGGTCCAGCCCGAACTCGCTCGACGTGAACGGCAAAAAGCAGATCATCTTCGCCGCCGGTGATGGCTGGGTCTATTCCATGGCCCCCGAGACCGAAAAGAAGGACGATTTCGACATCCTGAAGGAATTCTGGCGCTACGACGCCAACCCGCCCGAGTATCGCAAGAACTCCTCCGGCGAGCCCATCAAGTATGTCGAATACGACGGCCCCTCCGAGATCATCGCCACGCCCACCGTTGCCGACGGCCTCATCTACGTGCCCATCGGCCAGGACCCTGAGCACGGGGAAGGCCTCGGCTGCCTGAGCTGCATCGACCCGAAAGGCAGCGGCGACATCACCGGCAAAGCCGTGTGGACCTTCAAAGGCATCGAGCGCTCCATTTCGACTCCTGCGGTCAAAGACGGCCTCGTTTACGCCGCCGACTACACCGGCCGCCTCTTCTGCCTCGATGCGAAGACCGGCAAGGAATACTGGAAGTTCGACACCAAAGGCCACATCTGGGCCAGCCCGCTCGTCGCCGACGGCAAAGTCTGGATCGGCAACGAAGAAGGCGAGCTCTTCATCCTTCCCGAAGGCAAGACCCTCGACGAAAAAGCCGTCAAGACCGTCGAATTCCCCTCGCCGCTGCTCAGCAGCGTCGTCGCCGCGAACGGTGCCCTCTACATCACGACCCACACGCACCTCTACTGCTTCAAAGAAGGTGCCAAGGCGGCCAAGTGATTTGCCTCTGCCTCTTTCTCCGATGTGAGACACAGCCAGCCCTGTCCGGGGCTGGCTGTTTCATTGAAGGGGATGGGCAGGAGGAACTTGAAACCCTTGGCATGGCCCGCGATAGACGCTCATGCGCCCGCCCCAGCGTCCCAATCGCCCGTTTCGCCGTCCACCACCTCCCGGTCCCGCCAAGTCCGCTCCGGGAAGTGATGCCTGGCGCACGCCCTGGGCGCAGATGAAGTATTTCTCCTTCAACCCCGCGGTGTATCCGAACATGCTCACCGCCGTCTCACCGGACGCAGGCCCCGGCGATCTCGTGCATGTCTATGACAAGGAAGGGCAGCCCTTTGGCACCGGTTTCTACAATCCGAAGGCCCGCGTGCCTCTCCGCGTGCTCGATCATCACGCGGAAAACTTCGACGAGGCCAGCCTCGATGCCCGAGTGGAGGCCGCGCTCGATCTCCGGCTCGACACGCTGCGGCTCAACGAGGTCTCCGATGCCTGGCGGGTCATTCATTCCGACGGCGATGGCCTCAGCGGCCTCGTCGTCGATCGCTATGACGACGTGCTCTCCATCGAGGTCACCACGCTCGGCATCTGGAAGAGGCTACCGCGATGGCTTCCGCGGCTGCACGAGCGCCTCGGGACGAAGCAGCAGGTCATCCACCTCGATCCCGACATCGCCCGCATCGAGGGCATGCGCTACGCCGACGTGCCGGAGGCCGATGGCGAACCGCCGCGCCATGTCCGCGTGCGGGAGCATGGCGTGCGCTACCTCGTGAATTTCGAGGACGGACACAAAACCGGCTTCTTTTGCGACCAGCGGGAGAACCGCGTGCGCTTTGCCAAACTCGCCCGCGGCCGTCGCGTGCTCGATTTGTGCACTTACACGGGTGGCTTCGCCCTTTCGGCCAAAGTGCTCGGAGGCTGCGAAGATGTCACCGGCGTCGATTTGGACGAGAAGGCCATCGCGCAGGCCAAAAAGAACGCCGACCTCAATCAGACCCGCGTCACCTGGACGCATGGCGACACCTTCACCTGGGGCCGCCAGATGCAGCAAAACGGCCAGACATGGGACGCCGTCGTGCTCGATCCTCCGAAGCTCATCTTTTCCCGCGAGCCCGAGGAAGGTCAGCTCGGCCGGAACAAATATTACGACATGAACGTCGTCGCACTCAGCCTGCTGAAGCGGGGCGGACTCTTCGTGAGCTGCTCCTGCTCCGGCCTGCTCGATGTGGCCGAGTTTGAGGACATCGTCATGCGTGCCGCCCACCGCAGCAAACGCCGCCTCCAGATCCTCGACCGCACCGGCGCAGGGGCTGATCATCCCGTCATGTCCAACTGCCCCGATGGCCGCTACCTGAAAGTCCTCTGGGCGATGGCTTTGTAACCTCTCCGAAACGTCATGCGCTATCTTCTCGCCGCCCTTCTAATGCTTACCGCCTGCTCGAAGCGGGATGTGATCGTCATCGGCATGGATGCCACCTACCCACCGTTTGAGTTCGTGGATGAGAAAGGCCAGATCAGCGGGGTCAGCGTCGAGATCGGGCGTGAGATCGGCAAGACGGCGGGCAAGGAGGTCGAG
>JBKCXA010000720.1:0-3927 GCA_046316935.1 Prosthecobacter sp. | reverse complement strand
TCCGTCAGCCGATGCGTCGGCGCATGCGGCCACGCGATGGGAGGTGGTGCGTTCATGAGCTGAAAACGTGCGCTCAGGATTAGTGCTTTCGATTATCGCGAAGCGTCGCGGAACCGGAGCGAAGCGGAGATAGACAGCACGTAGTGCTGCCCGAAGGGTGAGCGAAGCGAATCAATGCGGTGGCAGAGGGGCAAGGCGCAAGCCTTTGCCCCGGCGACACCGCCGTTGAGCGCGGGAAGAATGCGCTGAGGCCGGAGAGCACCGTCCGGCACGCGACAGCGGTGTCGCGCTTTAGCGCTTGCCACCGCACTCCATGACGCTGGCGCGAGTTTCGTTAACTCAATGATTAAACAAGAACGCCGGTGAGTTGATCAAGGCCCACGCCAAGTCCTGCGCGGCGGTCAGGCGCTTGTTCGTAAGCTGTTTGGCGCTCAGGTCGGAGTCGCGGCGGAGTTGGATCAGTTTGGGATCGATCAGGATCGGCTTCTGAGTCTCCACATGCTTCGTTTCGAGGGCGATGAGCTGGGGATCGATGGGGAGGGGCTTTTTGGCGGTGGCGAGGAGTTTTTTCTGGCCTTGGTAGTCGCGGAACTGGTTGAGGAAGTGGGCGGCGAGCTCGGCGTTTTGCTCGGGGGTGCGTTTGGGGGCTTTGAGGGCGTCGGCGACAGTTTTGGGGACGCCGAAGCGGATCGTTGGGCTGGTGGTGACCCAGAGGCGGAAGCGGCCGGGGTTGTATTTGCCGTTTTGGAAGTTGCTGGTCATCTGGATGCTGAAGCTGGTGCCGCCTTCGTTGCTGACGGGCTTCTCGAAGCTGAAGATGGCCTCGTGACGGAAGCCGCCTTCGGGGCTGACGGCCCAGCCGCGGTCGCGATTGCCTTTTTTGAGGGCTTCGGTGACGGGGAAGTTGTTCTGCTCGAAGTCGGCTTTCGGGTTTTTGAGCGTTTGGGCGACGCCGGAGCCGCGTTTGCGTTTGGCGTCGGCGGCGTCGGTAGTGACGACGAACTCGCCGAGGACGAAATTGCCATCGGGGGCCAGGCCGGGGCCGTTGGAGGGCAGGCGGTCGTCGGGGAGCATTTCGAGTTTGATGCCGGTGATGCCTTGGAGGTCGGTTTTGCCGAGGAGGAGGTAGTTTCCGGTGGTCTGCTTGCCTTCGGGCAAGGCGGTGGCGAGGAGGCTGCCATCGGGCAGGACGTCGATTTTTTCGACGCCACCAGCACGCTGGGCTTTGAGATCGAGCACATGCCACTCGGTGGTGAGATCGAGGTAGTTTTCCCATTTCGGCTGATTGGCGGCGGCGGTGTCAAAGGAGGCCTTCACCTTGGCTTCGGCGGCCTTGATGGCGGTTTGACGTGCAGCTTCCTTCTTCGCGTTTTCGGGGGCGATTTTGGCCTGGTAGGCCTTCAATTCGGTTTCAGCGGCTTTGATCGCGGCGAGGCGGTCTTGCTCGGCTTTGGCGATGACGGGCTTTTGTTCGACTTCCTTGGCCTGGAGCGTGGCGGCGAGTGTTTTGTGCTCGGCATCGAGTCCGGCCATGCTTTCGAGCGCGGCGGAGATTTCCTTCTCGGTGGCGTGACGGTTGAGGATGCGCATGAAGACGGCGTCGATGAGCTGTTTGTCGTCTTTGATCTCGGCGGTGAGTTTGGCGATGGCGTTGTTCGAGTCGCTGATGGCATCGCCGACGGTGGGTCCGCTCATCAAAGCCATGACGGGGCCGAGATTGACGTCGTTGCTGCGTTCGCACTCGCAGACGGATTCGCGAGCAGGGCGGCCGAAGTTCGTGAGGAAGCCGTCTTGCAGTTTGATCTGCGCATCGGCCAAAGCGGCGGCGCGGGTGCCTTTGGGCACGCCGGGGATGTTTGGCATGCTGCCGGTGACGGCAAAGACGCTGTCAAAGAGCACCTCAGCAGGCAGGCGACGCGCCTTGGCGTGGCTGTAGTTGATCTTGTCGTCCTCGTTCCATTTGTTCGTGGCGAGGCTGAGCTGGTAGGTGCGGCTGTTGGCGATGAGCTTCATCAAATGGCGCACGTTGAAGCCGCTCTGGATGAACTCGTTCGTGAGGTATTGCAGCAGCTCGGGATTGCTCGGCGGATTGCCGGCGCGGATGTCGTCGAGCGGTTCGATGACGCCGGTGCCGGTGAGGTAGCCCCAAATGCGGTTCGCGTAGCTCATGGCGAAGTAGTCGTTCTGCGGGCTGGTCATCCAGGTGGCGAAAGCCTCGCGTCGGGAGTTGGCGGTGCTGCTGATGAGCTCGGTGTCATACGGCACCTTCGGCGAGACGGGCTTGTTCGTGCGAAGGTGAAGCACATCGCCATCTTTTTTGTCGCTCACGATTTCGTAGAGCGGCTTCGCGCCTTCGACGGCGGTGCCGCCGATGGTGGCGCCCTTCGCGTTCGGATCGGCAGCGAGGCCGATCTGCGAGAAGTAAGCCGCGGTTTCATAATACTGGTCCATCGTCCAGCGCTCGAAGGGATGGTCGTGGCACTTGTTGCAGTTGAAACGCGTGGCCAAAAACAGGTGCGTGGTGTTTTCGACGAGTTCCTCCGGCGTGCGCACCGTCTTGAAGTAAGCGGCGGCGGGATTTTCTTTGTTCGAGCCGGTGGCGGTGACGATGCGGTAGGCCATGCGGTCGTAGGGCGTGTTGTCGGCGACCTGCTGCTTGATCCACGTGCGCAGGCCGGCCGCGCCCTCGGTGCCGAGGAATTTGGAGTTCACCTGAAGCATGTCGGCCCATTTGTTCGACCAGTGCTCGATGAAGTCGGGATTGCCGATGAGCTTGTCGATGACTTCGCCGCGCTTCACACGCACGTCGCGCTTGTCGGCGAGGAAGGCGGTGACTTCCTCGGGCTTCGGCGGCAGGCCGGTGAGGTCGAGGTGGATGCGGCGGAGGAAGTCCTCATCGCTGCACAGGCCGCTGGGCTCGATCTTCATGCGCTGCCACTTCTGCGCGACGAGTTCGTCGATCTTGTTCCAAGTCTCCGGCTGCTTCCACGCGAAGCCGGTGCGGTCGCCCATCACCGTGATCGTGGTGGCGGCGTAGGCACCTTCAAAGCGGGCGAGGATGGGCGCTTCACCGCGACGCAGGCTCGTCATGAGGCCTTTTTTGTCGGCTTCGATGACTTCGCCGTTGCCGCTTTCGAGGAAGGCCTCGGCGGTGACGTCTTTGACATAACCATCGGCATAGCGGGCGATCACGCGCATCTGCTGGCGGCTGCCGATCTTTTCCATGACCGGATTTTTCGGGCTGACTTCGATGCTGGTGACCTTCGGCGTGGCGAGGTTCACCTTCGCGCCCTGGCTGATCCAGGCTTTGAGCGATTCGTAGTAAAGCTCGCCCGGCACGGTGAGCTGGCCGCCTTCATGCGGCACGGCACCGCTGGCTTTGAGCAGCATGAGCGAATGCTCCGGCGAGGCGACGTTCGCACGACGGCTGGCGAGTTCGTCCGCATACGCGAGCACGTCATACATGGGATCGTAACCACGCAGCGAGAGCTTGAAGCCCGCTTTGCCGTCCTTGGCTCCATGGCAGGTGCCTTGATTGCAACCGAGCTTCGACGTGTTGGGCATGATGTCGCGGACGTAATCCGGCTTCAGCGCCACATTCAGGCCGCTGACATTCGCGGGCACGCTGGCGGTGCGGCCCATGAAACTGATGTTGATCGCCGTGGCACCGTCTTTGTCCGGACGAATCATGCCGCGTGAATCGATCTGCACCACATTGCCCTTCGCGGCGGTGATCTTGGCCATGCGGGTGACATCGGCACGCGTGCCGTCGCTCATCTTCGCGGTGATGAGGAGCTGCGCGTATTCGGTGGGCTTGGCGATTTTGACGTTCGCGGGCTCGACCTCGATGGAAGCCACGGTGGGGCCGGTGTGCAGCGTTTCGACCTTGTCGTCCTTTTTCACGTCCACACGCACGGTGTCGTCCGC
>JBKCXA010000719.1:0-2175 GCA_046316935.1 Prosthecobacter sp. | reverse complement strand
CGTCAGAGCAGCACCACAGACGGCAACGCCGCAACCTGCAACTCCAGCGAACGGAAAGCATGTCGATCGCGCTCCAACCCCTGCAACCACGCGATGAAAACTCTGGATACCGCCCCGCCACCCGAAGCACTCCTCGGCCCTGCCCCCGCCTGGAGCAGAGATGACCTGCGCCGTCTGGCAGCGCCGGCACAGCGTCCAGCACCACGCCAAGCCGTCTCCAGCGAGGAAATCGATTTCGTTCACGATGCACGGCTCCTTCTCAAACACAGACACCGGCGTGCACGCCGATGGTTTCCATGGGTCGCGCTCCTCGCCTCAGGCACTTTTATCTGGTGGGCGTCGTGGGCTGAGATTGACGAGGTCACGCGTGGCATTGGCAAGGTCATTCCATCCAAGTCCGTGCAGATCATCCAGAGCCTGGAAGGGGGAATCCTCGAGCAATTGCTCGTCGAGGAGGGGCAGGCCGTGGAGGAGGGCCAGGATCTGGCTCGCATCCGCGATGCGATCTTTGCCTCCAACTACCAGGAGAACCTTTCCCGGCAGCAGGTGCTGGAAGCACGGCTCGCACGCCTCAAGGCCGAGGCTTTTCATCTCGACACGATCACCTTCCCCAAAGGCGTGCGATCTGATCTCTCAGCACTCGAGGAGTCCTTTTTTGCGAAGCGTCGGAGTGATCTTCTCACCACCGAGGCCGCACTGAATGACCGCCTCCGACTCGCACGCATGGAGGAGCAGCTTTTGCGTGCCGGCACCACTTCGAAAGCCGTCTCACCGGTGGAACACATCCGTTCACAAAAGGAAATCGCTCAACTGGAAGGCGATCTCAAGATGCTGCGCTCCAACTTCGAGCGTCTGGCCATGGAATTGTATGACAAAGACAGGACGGAGCTTGAGATGCTGGCCCAGGCCATCAAGCGGGACAAAGACCGCCTCGACCGCACCGTCATGCGGTCGCCGGTGCGTGGCATCGTCAACAAGATCCATATCAACACGGTTGGCCGTGTCGTGGGCAGCGGAGCAGACATCATGTCCATCGTGCCCTCGGATGATACGCTGCTCATCGAGGCAAACATCAAGCCCTCGGACATCGCCTTCATTCGCCCGGGCGAGAAGGCCACCGTCAAATTCACCGCCTATGATTTCTCGATCTACGGAGGTCTGACAGGCAAAGTGGAGCGCATCGGCGCGGACACCATCGCAGACGACCCCACGCGCCCGGGCCGCAGCATGACCGCGACCTCCTCAAATGCCGCCTCTCCACAGGGTGGTGGCTACTACCCGATCACCGTGCGCACGGATAAGAACTCGCTCGGCACGGATCGTGGCGGCGAGGAACTCGCCATCATTCCCGGCATGGTTGCGGAGGTGGACATCCTCACCGGGAAACGAACGGTCCTCGATTACCTCCTCCAGCCAATGAACCGCGTGCGCGAGCGCGCCCTGCGCGAGCGCTGATCCATCAAACTCATCCCCCTTACTCCCGACACTTCCAACCCTAGACTCCTATGAAACCAACCATCATCACAGCACCTCGCCATCCTCTTCCCAAATCGGTCATTGCTGCTGCTGCGGCATTGCTGATCGTCGCACCCGCAACCGCAGGCGAGGGAGAATCATCCGGCAGCAAGGGGGGAGGCATGACACTCCCACAGGCGATCATTCGGGCGCTCTCATTTGATCCAACAATCGCCCAGACCTTTGCGGATGTCATTCAGGCGGATGGCTTCGCCAAATCGGTGCGTTCAGACATGCGTCCCCACCTCTCTTTCGAAGCATCTGCAGGCGGTGCTTATCGAGATCGAGTCTTGGGCGGAGCGAACGTTGGAAATGACCTGCTTTTCAGCCGCACAACCAGCCTCGTTGGCCGCCAGCTCCTCTGGTCCAACGGTTACTTCTCCAATCGATACAAAGACGCCCAGGAGCGCACCCAGGCGAAACTGATGCTCGACCGCGATCAGCGCGAATCCACGGCACTCGCCACCGTGCATCATTTCCTGGACGTGGTTCGCGGGCGGGCGCAAGTCGCCCTCGCCAAGGTCAATGTCGAGGAACACCGGAAGGTGCTGGAACTGGCCAAAAGCCGTGCCCAGGCCGCCGGCAACCAGGCCGACGTCGAACTGGCCTCCGCCCGCACCAAGCTCGCCGAAGCGCTGCTTCGCGAACGTGAGCTCGATG
>JBKCXA010000718.1:0-8836 GCA_046316935.1 Prosthecobacter sp. | reverse complement strand
AAACCACTTCCGAGCCTCCTCCGCCCACAGGACGCTGCTGCCGATGAGGCCGAGGAGGAAGAAGTCCGCCAGCGGGATGGGCACGGTGTGGAAGATGTGGTTGAGCGTGTCGGTGTAGATGACGAGGACGTGGAGCAGATTGCCGAGGACGAGGCCACCGATGAGCCAAGGGTTCTTCAACACATCGAGGCTGAGGCTCGATTTCGTGGCACTGCGGCAGCTCAGGACGTTGAACCACTGGGTGATGGCCAGGAGCGTGAAGGTCTCCGTTTGCACGAGCTTGAAATCGACACCGCTTTGCAGCCGCCAGATGAAGAAAGCCAGGATCACAGTCACGCTGGTGCTGACCATGAGGGCGATTCGCTGCCACATCGCCCGCGTGATGAGCGGCTCGTCCATGGGCGTGGGTTTGCGGCGCATTTCATCGCCCTCCAGGCCTTCCATGATCAGATTCACCGTCACCGTGCCCTCGGACACGATGTTGATCCAAAGGATCTGCACGGCGGCGAGCGGCAGCGGATAGCCGCACAGCAGTGCCAGCAGCAGCACCAGGACCTCATCAATGCTGGTGGCGAAGAGGAAGAGCACGACCTTCTTGAGGTTTTGATACACCAGCCGACCTTCCTCGACGGCTTTGACGATGGTGGCGAAGTTGTCGTCGGTGATGACGATCTTCGCCGCGCCCTTCGCCACCTCGGTGCCGGTGATGCCCATCGCCACACCGACATCGGCGGTGGCGAGCGCCGGGGCGTCGTTCACGCCATCGCCGGTCATGGCGACGACGTGCTTCTGCGATTGGAAGGCCTCGACGATGCGCAGCTTCTGCGCCGGATGCACGCGGGCAAAGACGGAGATGCGGTCAAGGCTGGCTCGCAGGTCCTGCTCGGGCATAAGCTCGAGCTCGTTGCCATCCACGGCGATGTCGCCGGGCTTTGCGATGCCCAAAGCGGTCGCGATGGCGAGTCCGGTGGCCTTGTGATCGCCGGTGACCATCACGGGGCGAATTCCGGCATCGAGACACTCCGCGACGGCGCTTTTTACTTCATCGCGCGGCGGGTCCATCTGGCCCAACAGGCCCAAAAAACGCAGTTTGCCGCGAAACGGCTCGAAGCCGGCTTTTTCGTCGATTGGCAGATTTTCGAGTTCCGCGACCGCGAGCACACGAAGAGCTTGCGCGGCCATTTCATTCGCCAAAACGACCGGTTGAGCATCACAAAACGGCAGCAGGCACTCCGGCGCACCTTTGACGATCACGCGACTGCCATGCTGCGTGGCCATCATCTTCGTGACGGAGTCAAAGGGCAGCTCGGCATGACGTGGATGCGTTTTGCGCATTGTTTCGGGCTCGACGCAGCCTTTGAGGGCCACGGTGAGCAGCGCGGCCTCCGTGGGATCGCCGAGCGCACGCCAGCGGGTGTCCTCAGCATCCGGCGGCACGAGCTGCGCATCGTTGCAAAGCACGCAGGCTTCTAAAAGACGGCGCAGCGCGGGATTGTCGAGCTCTTGGCCATCATGCAGCAGGCGACCTTCGGGCGAATAACCGGCTCCCGTGGCCTCGATGCGTTTGCCATCTGGCAAAACGAGCGTGGTGACGGTCATCTCGTTCTTCGTGAGCGTGCCCGTTTTGTCGCTGCAAATGATGCTCGTCGATCCGAGCGTCTCCACCGCCGCGAGACGCCGCACGATGGCACCACGCCGCGCCATGCGCTGCATGCCGACGGCGAGCGCGATGGTCATCGCCACCGGCAGGCCCTCCGGCACCATCGACACCATTTGACTGATGGCGACCATGAAAATATCCACGAACGGAATGCCGCGCATGAGCCCAAAGGTCAGCACGAGCGCAAAGAGAACGATGCTGGCCACGACGAGCCATTGCCCGAACTGCGCGAGGCGTGTCTCGAGCGGCGTCTTCGGCTCCTCGGCCGTGGCCGTCATGCGGGCGATCTTGCCGACCTCCGTTTGCAGTCCGGTGGCGACGACGACGGCTCTTCCACGCCCCGCCGTGAGATGCGTGCCGGAGTAGATCATGTTTTTGCGGTCGCCGAGTCCTGAGTCCTCCGGCAGCGCCTCCGTGTGCTTCAAAACCGGCAGCGACTCACCCGAGAGCGCCGCTTCCGTGGCCTCCAGTGCCGCCGCTTCGATCAAGCGGGCATCCGCGCCGACTTGATCACCCGCCGCAAGCAGCAGCAGATCCCCCGGCACGAGATCACGCGCCTCGATGATGCCTTCACGTCCATCCCGCACGACACGCACTTTGAGCGATGAGAGCTTCCGCAGCGCAGCCATCGAATGCTCCGCGCGGCCTTCCTGCACCGCGCCGATGACCGCATTGATCAAAACGACAACGAGAATGACCACCGCATCGCTCGCATGTCCCATCGCGAAGGAGATGATGGCCGCGACGAAGAGGATGTAGATCAGCGGACTGGCGAACTGCGCCGCAAACACCTTCCACACCGGCTTGTGCGCCTCCTTCGGCAGCTCGTTCGGACCGTGCTCCGCGAGGCGTGTGGCGGCCTCGGCGGAGGTGAGGCCGCTTTGGAGATCGGTTTGAACCGCTTGCGTGGCCTCCAGGCCGGATCTGGCATGCCAATGAAGCGCGGGTGTCATTTCAGGAAGCATCCTTGACCACCAGCATGGAGCAGGTCAAGCGGGCGAGCAGACGTTCCGGTGTGGAGCCGAGCAGGACGTAGTGCAGAGCGGAATGCCCGTGCGCACCGAGCACGAGCAGGTCCGCCGAGTTGTCGGTGACATGCTCTTCGATGCCATGCCCGGCGCGGGCGGATTCTTTGAGGACTTCACGACTCACCAGCCCGGCCGAAGCCTCCGCCACCGCTTCATGAAGCTGCGAAGCAATACGGGCGGCCAGATCCGCATGCAGCGGCATCTCGTCCGTGGCCATGCCGATGCCCGATTCACCAAAAGGACCGATGAGCGGCATCATGAAGCCCGGGTCATTCCACACATGCAGCCAGTCCACCGACGCGCCCTCCTGAATGGCGATGTCCCGCGCGGCCTGGACGACTTTCGGCGTGATGTCCGAGAGATCGAGGCAGGCCACCACCTTGGTAAAGGGCTGCGGATGGCTTTGGCGCACCAGCAGCACATTCACGGGCGATTTGCGGGCGATCTTCAGCGAGGTCGATCCTGCGCCGCTGGCATTCCCACCCGCACCCGCGATGCCTGCCACGAGCAGCGAGGCCTCGAACTTCTTCGCGTGCTCCAGGATTTCATGGAGCGGATTGCCGATACAAAGGGTGATTTCAAAGCCCGCGGGCAGCGGCGAGCGTGCCAGCCAGATGTCGAGGGACTTGCGGCCGCTCTCAAACGCCACCCGTGTGGCCGACTCAAACGACTCGCCGCGATGCTCCGCCAGCATGGAAAGCGCCAGCGAGTCAATGACATGCAGGACGTGCAGACGCGCCTGCTGCTTCACCGCCAGCCGCGCGGCATGCTCCAAAGCAGAGCGTGAACCGATGGAGAAATCGACAGCGACGAGGATGAGGGGTGTTTTCATGGCATTCGATGGGTTGTTCGAAAGAGGTAACGAACGAGCCGGCATCGTTACCCGCGGTCGCGGCACCTTTGCCAAGATCCATCCGAGTACTGCCAAGGGGCGGTCATCAGCGGCGCAGGCGCAGCTCCTCACGCAGGCGCTCCACCTCATCGAGCAGGCGGGCCATGAGGCGCAGACCTTCGAGGTTCATTTCGCAGCTTTCGCGCAGATGTTCGATGCGGCGGAGGCGACGCACGGTGTCGTCATCATACTGCGGCTGGATGATGCCGTGCTCCTGATAGCTCACCAGCACCTGCGTGGAGAGGCCGGTCATCTGCGCGAGCACTTCGAGGGTGTAGGTTTCACTCATGGTTCAGGCACGCGGGTTGAAGGTGGAGGTGGCGCGGAGCTTTTCCCAAAGCTCACGCTCGGCATCGCTGACACGATCCGGCAGCACGACATTGATGGTGACAAAGAAATCGCCGCGCCCGCCGCTCTTGTCGGTCGGCAGGCCCTTGCCGCGCACGCGGAGTTGCTGGCCATCGCTCGTGCCAGCGGGGATGCGCAGCTTGATGGAGCCATCGAGTGTCGGCACGATGACCTCAGCGCCCAAAACAGCCTCCCACGGGGCCACATCGAGGGTGTGATGCACCTCCGCGCCGCGTGTGGTGAAGTCAGGATGCGCGGCGTGGCGCACACGGAGATACAAATCGCCTGCCTCGCCTCCATTCCGCCCCGGCTCGCCCTGGCCGGGCACGCGGATGCGGCGTCCATCGGTGGCACCGGGCGGGATGCGCACCTGAAACTCATGCGTCTCCACCGCGCCGGTCTGGCGATTCACTGTTTGCATCGAAATGGGCCTCAACGTGCCGTGCATGGCTTCATCGAGCGTGACGAGCATGTCGCCCTCAATGTCGTGACCGCGGCTCGCACGGCCTTTGCGTGATGTTTTTGGGACAAACTCATCGCCGAAGCCATAGCGGGCTCCACCACCGAAATACTGCTCGAAGAAGTCACTGAAGCCCGTGCCGCCAAAATGGAACTCCTGATCGGAACCGGCACCGGGAGGCGGCGCGGCCTCCTGCTGCCAGTTTGCACCGAGGCGGTCGTATTTGGCCCGCTTCTCAGGATCACTGAGCACCTCGTTGGCCTCGTTGATCTCCTTGAACTTCTCCTCCCCGGTCTTTTTGTCCTTCGCCGTGTCTGGATGGTATTGGCGGGCGAGTTTGCGAAAAGCCTTCTTGATGTCGTCCGCGCTTGCCTCACGCGGAACACCGAGGATGGCATAGTAGTCTTTGAAGCTGGCGGGCATGGTGAACAACAAACGCCATTCACGGGCGGCGTCATTGGTCTTTCCTTGGCATTCTTTGATCCTCCGAAGCCGAAACTTGGATCTCGCGGAGAACGTTGCAAGGTAGCCGACCATGACCACCGCCACCGCAGACTCATCCCCCCGCGCCTGCTGGCTCAGGGAAGAAGGTGCGGTGATCCTCGAATTAAGCGGTGACTGGCGGCGAGGTGGCCCCGAGGCGGCGATCACGGGCGAGGCACCCGGCCAAGCGGCGGACCGCTACGATGCGAAAGGCCTCGGAGCCTTTGATTCCACCCTGCCCGCGTTTTTGCTGGCGCACTTGCGTGAGCATCCGCCTGCGGCAGGTGCCTCGCCATCCTTTGAAGGACTACCGCCCAATCTTCGCGGCCTGCTCGAACTGGCTCTCGCCGTGCCGGAGGAGATCGTGGCGCAAAGTGGAAAGCCTGCCTCCTTCACGACGAGACTGGGAAAACTCTCGCTGAGGGCGTGGAAGAGCACGCTGGATGTCATCGAGTTCGTGGGGCAGTGCTCGCTTTCCGTGGGGCGCTTTGTTTCCGGCCGCGCCCGCTTTCGCACGCCGGACCTGTGGCTCAGCGTGCAGGAGTGCGGCATCGAGGCGCTGCCCATCGTGACGCTCATCAGCTTCCTCATAGGCATGATCCTGGCCTTTGTGGGCAATGCCCAGCTCACCAATTTCGGCGCGAACCTGCTCGTGGCCGACCTCGTGGCCATCGCCATGGTGCGCGAGATGGGCGTGGTGATGACCGCCATCATCATGAGCGGTCGCACCGGTGCCGCCTTTGCCGCGCACATCGGCAGCATGAACGCGAACGAGGAGATCGACGCGCTGCGCACCTCCGGCTTTGATCCCTTTGACTACCTCGTGCTGCCGCGGCTGCTCGCGCTGGTGCTCATGATGCCCATCCTCACGATCTACTCGAACGTCGTGGGCATCATCGGCGGCATGATGGTGGGCTCGTTTGTCGGCATCCCCACGGTGCTGTTCTGGAACGAGACGCTGCTCTCCATCAATCTCACCAACTCCTCGCTCGGCGTGATCAAGAGCGTGTTCTTCGGCGTGGCGATCGCCATCAGCGGCTGCATGCAGGGCATGCGTGCCGGGCGCTCCTCCGCCGCGGTGGGCGAGGCCACCACGCATGCCATCGTGGCCGCCATCACCTGGGTGGTCGTGCTCGACTCCGCCTTCGCCGCCATCTTCACCATCCTCAACATCTGATCATGCCCGCGAAAATCAGCGCCCACGATCTCACCATGGCTTACGGGCCCATGGTGATCATGCGTGACCTGGAGTTCGAGGTGAAGGACAAGGAGATCTTTGTCATCATGGGCGGCAGCGGCTGCGGAAAGAGCACGCTGCTGCGCCATCTCGTGGGCCTGATGGAGCCCGCGAAGGGCCGCATCCTCTATGACGGGCAGGATTTCACCGCAGCGAGCAGCGAGGAGCGCGGCCGCTTCATCAAGCGCTTCGGCGTCATGTATCAATGGGGTGCCTTGTGGTCCTCACTCACCCTCGGCGAGAACATCGCCATGCTCATCGAGGAAGCGGGAAAGCTGCCACCGAAGACCGTGCGCGACCTCGTGGCCTACAAACTCTCGCTCGTGGGCCTCGCGGGATATGAGGACTACTATCCGGCGCAGTTGAGCGGCGGCATGAAGAAACGTGCCGGCATCGCCCGCGCGATGGCGCTCGATCCGGACATCCTCTTTCTCGACGAGCCGAGCGGCGGTCTTGATCCGCTCAGTGCGAAGCGGCTCGATGACCTCATCCTGCGCCTGCGTGACAGCCAGGGCTGTACCATCGTCATCGTCACGCACGAACTCGCCAGCATCTTTGGCATTGCGGATACCGCGCTGTTCCTTGATCCTGTCACCCACATGCAAGGAGCCCTCGGCAATCCCAAATACCTCCGAGAACACTCCGACAACCCCGCCGTGCGTCTCTTCCTCAACCGCGGCCTCGCGCCGAATCCCTCCTCATGAGCAAAAAAGCCAGCCCCACCATGATTGGACTGTTCACGCTCGGCGGCCTGCTGCTCGCCGGAGCCGCGCTCGTGCTGCTGGGAGCCGGGAAGTTCTTCGAGAAGACCGCGAACATCATGCTTTATTTCGACAAAAGCGCCGACGGGCTGCTGGTGGGCTCCGAGGTGCGCTTTGGCGGCGTGCGCATCGGCCGCGTGAGCTCGATCAATGTGCTCGTGGACCCGAAGGAGAACCGCAAAATCATCCCGATCCTCGTCGAGATCTCCTCACGCCAGCTCGCCGCGGCTGGAGCCAACAACGGCGGTGGCATCGACTTCACCACCGAGGCCGGTGTGCAGGCCGCCGTGGCCAGCGGTCTGCGGGCCCGCATGAAGCAGATGAGCTTCGTGACCGGCCAGATGAACATCGAATTCGACATCGTGGCGGATGACCCCGGCCTGGTCTTCGAGCCGCCGGAGAAGCCGCCTTATCCCGTCGTGCCCACCGTGGGCACCGAGCTCGACGAGCTCATGCTCAGCATCAGCGATGGCTTGAAGAAGCTGAACACCATCGACCTCACCGGTCTCATGAGCGAGCTGCGAGCCACCCTTGCCAGCGCGAAAACGCAGATCGACGCTCTGAAGATGAAGGAGATCAACGACAACCTCACCACCATCACCGAGGATGTGCGCAAGCTCACCGGCAGCGAAAAGCTCGGCAAGGCCATCGACAACCTCGACACGGCTCTGGCGAACCTCAAGGCCTTCACCGAAAAGGCAGACAAAGGCATCACTCCGGTGCTGGCTGATCTGGAGAAAGCCGTGCAGAAGGCGAACGCGGCCTTCACCCAGCTCGAAACGGCTTCATCGGACATTTCCAAGGCCGCAAACCCTCGCGCCCCCGTTTTGATGCGGCTGCAACTCGTGCTGGAGGAGGCCGAGCACGCGGCCCGTGCGATCAAAGAACTGGCCAACGACCTCAAGCGCAATCCCACCTCCCTCCTTCTCGGCAAGGAGAGCAAGCCATGAAGACCCGCACCCTGCTGTTGATGCTCGCTTGTGCTGGATGCAGCCAGTTGATGCCGGTGAAGGACAAGGCCGTGCATCACCTGCTGGAGCCCCTCGCGCCAGATCGGCCGCTGAAAGCCGCCTCTCCCGCCATCGCTGTGAATCGCGCCTCTCTGCCCGGTTACCTCGATGCCGAGCCACTGGTCACCCGTCGTGATGGTGTGCTCGTGTCGAGTGACATCGATCTTTGGGCCGAGCCTCTCGACGATGGCATCACACGCGTCATCGCCGTCAATTTGAGCCGCCTCACGGGCTCGATGAACATTCAGCCGGTGCAGCGCTTCACCACGCTCGATTACACCCACCTGCTGGAGTTGCGTGTTTCGCAGTTCGAGAACGACACGACAGGCCAAATGCTGCTGCGCGGCGCATGGAGGCTGAAGCCCTTGACGGGCGCGGAGGCTTCGGAGCATGCTTTTCGCATCAACGTGCCGATGCCGCCCGATTCATCCGATGCGAAAAGCCGCGTGAAAGCCATGAACGAGGCTCTTCTGCGTCTCGCACGCGAGATCTCGATGCCGTGAGAGGCCTGCGAGCAATTGTCGCTCTGTAAACGGCAAGCGGCGGCAAGACAGCAACCGCGTTCCGATGTTTGCTGAACTCATGAAAGCCAAACCCAGCTCCGTCTCGGCCGCGAAGAAGAAAAAGGGCGCCACAACCGGCGTCACCGCCATCATCAAGACACCCAAGAAGGCCCTCACCGGCCCGATTGACACCACCGAGAAGCCCGGTGCCCGTGGTGACCACGGCAGCCCCGGACGTGGTGAAATCCGCAAGACAACGCATCGTGTCATGGGCTCCCGCCAATCCCAAAAGCCCGTGGAGCGCTCGAATCAAGCACGCAAGAAGCGCGGCTGATTCACCGCATCAGCATCGCCGCCATGCAGGCGGTGCAGTAGCAGGCCAGCAAACCGCCGAGCATGGCCTTGAAGCCGAGCTTTGCCAGATCGGCCCGACGCTCCGGCACGAGAGCACCGA
>JBKCXA010000717.1:0-2991 GCA_046316935.1 Prosthecobacter sp. | reverse complement strand
GGCTTTGGGAAGGCGGTCGAGGTGGCTGTGGCCGTGGTGGAGGTTGTAAACGATGCCGACATTGTCGGTGCCGTGGTTCTTCTTCAGGAACTCGCACACCGCGATCATGTTCTCCGGCTCGCCGCCCCAGCCGCCGTGGTTGTAGATGCCGACGCTGCTGCCGATGGCCTTCGCTTTGGCCAAAATGGGCAGCAGACCTTCTGCGGCGGTTTTGACCTGCGCCTCCTGCGTCTCGCCGGTCCCCTTCATCATGATCCAGAGCTGCGGATGGAGCTTGTACTTCTCAAACAACCGGAACGCCTCATCATGCACACCCCAGAACGCGAACATCTCGATGCCGTGTTTTTGATACGCGAGGATCTCCCGCTCAAACTCCGCCACATGCTCCGGCCGCCAGTCGTAGGCCACCTTCTTGATCCCTATCTTCGCCACCATTTCCGCACGGGCTTCGGGACTGCGTTTGGCCTTATCAAAAGGCACAATGCACCACGCGGCCAAGTTTTGTTTGTCGAAGAGATCGGCAGCGGAGAGTTGGCCTACGGAAAACGCAGAATACGCGGAAAGGATCAGAAGGCAGAGGTGTCGTAGGGCGATGCTGGGGGTCATAAAATCAGTATTCCGGATGTTTCGTGTGTTCTGTAGGCCTTCACAAATTCTACTTCTTCACCACAGGCCATTCATCCGTGCGGAAAGGCGATGCGGGCAATCCAGCGCCATTGGCGAGGCTGTAATCAGGCCAGTCTTTCCAGGCGTAACGAACAGCGACGGGTTGGGAGACCTCAGCGCTGCTGACGACAACCGTCTCGCCGACGATCTTGGCTTCAGCAGGTTTCCACTGCTGATCGACGGCAGCGATTTGGAAGCCGGTGAGCGGGCCGCCGGTGATGGATTTCAGGCCGCCGTTGGCATGTTTGAAGGAGATGGTGATGGCGTTACCGGTGATTTTCGAGTCTGCGGGGAGCGGGCCGCTGGTGGCGGGGACGTCTTTGCCATACACGGTGCCGAGCGCCCAAAGGGACAGACGCTTGCCGACATCCTGCTTGTTCTTTGGATGGATGTCCTTCGCATCGCCGAGGTCGATGGTGATGGCCATGCCGGTCTTCGGCAGCGCGAGCGTCTTCAGCATGGATTCACGCACACGCGGCCAGCCTTCGCCGGGCGAGGTAAAGTTTGGCAACTGCACCCAGGCAAACGGCACTTCGTCCTGCCAAAGCGTGCGCCAGCTCGTGACGAGCTGCGTGAGCTGCTTGTGATACAAACCGGGATTGCCCGCATTGCCTTCGCCTTGATACCAAAGCATTCCACGCAGCGTGTAAGGCACGAGATTGACCACTTTACCATTAAAGAGGCCGCTGGGGCCGCCTTTGAGCTTCCACATCGCCAGCGGATCTTTCGGCGGCGGCACGACGAAGGGCGTGCCGTCGGCCTTCGCCTTCTCGGAGGCCTTCTTCCAAATGGCGAGCTGCTTCTCATGCAACGCGGGCGCTTGCGCGGGATCGAACTTCCGGTGCGCGTCCAGCCGCGTGTCGTAGTTCGCCTTCGTTTCGGGATCGGAGGACTGCACCTCGGCGGCGACCCATGACTCGATGGGCGTGCCACCGACGGAGGTGTTGATGAGGCCGACAGGCACGCCGACCTCCCGGTGAATCTCGCGACCAAAGAAATACAGCGCCGCGGAGAAGCCGCCGACGGTGTCCGGCGTGCAGATTTGCCATGCACCTTTGCCCTCAGCCTGAGGTGTGTCAGAGGGGCCGGAGCTTTCGCGGTAATGGCGGATGAGCGGATACTTCGCGGCGGCTTTTTCGGCATCGAAGTGGTAACAACCCGCCACGGTCATCGCCATGTTCGACTGCCCGGAGCCGAGCCAGACCTCGCCCACGAGCACATCGCTGCATTTCAAGTTTTTGACACCCGATGGCTGATTGGACGTGATGACGAGATCACGCGGTTCGCTGCTGGCAGGCAAGGGATCGAGCTTCAGGCTCCATTTGCCATCCGCAGCGGCTTTCGCCGTCTTCTTCTGTCCGGCAAACTCCGCCGTGACCTCGACACCCTCATCCGCCCAGCCCCACAGCGCGACGGGCTTTTCGCGTTGCAAAACCATGTGATCTGAGAATGGCGAACCAAGGCGCAATTCAGCGGCGTGCTGGAGTGAAGTGCCTGCAACGAGAATGGCGAGAATGGTTAACAAGGGTTTCATCGGTGGATGGAAAGACGGTGAGGGAGGCGGATGGGGGTCAGGATCAGGGAGTCGCCGGAGCGGAATCAAAAAACGCGAATATCGCGTTGTGTTTGCTTCCCAAGCTCGTTCATGAGAGCGGCTGTGTCAGCGTGCCCGCCTTCACCACGCCGCCCTGAATGACGGCGAGCAGGTTTTCTCGATTTTCGAGGATGGAGATGTCCTTCATCACATCGCCATCGACGACGAGCACATCGCCGAGTTTTCCCGCTTCGAGCGTGCCTAGTTCATGGGCGCGGCCCATCATCTTCGCGCCGCCGAGGGTGGCGCACTTGATCGTGTCGAGCACGCTGAAGCCGACGTAGTTCACGAAGAAGGTCAGCTCCTGCGCATAGGTGCCGTGCGGGGTCCAGCCAAAGCCGTAGTCACCTCCGAGGCCGAGGGTGCCGCCAGCTTTGAGCACCATGCGGGCGCTTTCGGCTCCGGCTTCGAGGGTTTCTTGATGGCCGTCGAGCACTCGCTGCGAGAGGCCGAAGTCCTTGCCGCGCTCCACGCTGAAAAGCTCGAAACCAAGGCCGGGGCACATCGGCACGGTGCGCTTGAGCAGCAAGTCGAGGCACTCCGCGTCCATGAAGGTGCCATGCTCGATGGCATCGTAACCGGCCTTCAGAGCGTTGTAGATGCCATCGCGGGCACGGCAGTGGCCGGTGACTTTGAGGCCGTGATTGTGCGCGGTGGCCACGACGGCATGCATTTCATCAAAGGTCATGCACAGCGTGTGATGGTCATTGATGTCGGGAGAGGCCGCATCG
>JBKCXA010000716.1:0-8761 GCA_046316935.1 Prosthecobacter sp. | reverse complement strand
GATGCCGGCGGATGACCTTCATCACCTGCTCCGCGCGGCAGCGGCGGAGATCTTCCCGCCACGCGGGCAGCCGTGGATGCAGCGTGCCCGCAGGAAGCATCACTCCTCCGCTGGCTTTGCATGCGGCTACGAGACGGGCATTCACCGCGGCGATGTCCCGCGTGAGCAGCGCCTCGAGCGAGCCGGTGATGGCCTGGGTGATGCCGCGCTGCTTCAACGAGGCTGCGTCGAGCTGGGGCAGATCACGAAAAGGCCAGGGACCGTTGGCGAAGTTCATGTCGATGCGCTCCGCGGCCTGCTCGAGGGCAAGCAGCGGGGTGGCGGCGGCTGCGGCGGTGCTTTGGAGGAAGAGCCGGCGGTTCATGCCTGGATGCCTTTCGCTTTGAGGATGGGATTCATGAGGCTGCGCAGGGTGCCGTGGAAGATCTGCTGCTTCTGGGCATCGCTGATGGCGGCTCCATGCACCTTGGCCAGTTGGCTGGCGAAACTGCGACCACCGCAGTCGCTGCCGTAGATGACCCGCTCCGCGCCCAGCTCTCGCACGGCCATCTCGGTGATGCCGGCGGTGGGATCGGAGCCGGCGAGATCGGCGAAGAGGTTTTTTTGATCGCGGATGGCGCGGATGCCGAGCTCCCAGGTGCCACCGGTGTGGCCGCAGATGATGGGCACATCGGGAAAACGCCGCGCCAGCTTCACCAGATCGTCCGGCGTGGATTCGCCGGGGTAGTTCTCGGTCGTTTTGAACCAGGTGTGCTGGAAGATGACGGCCTTCAGCTCAGCGGCACGGGCGATAAGCGGGTCGATTTCCGGCCCGTCGCAGCGTTTGGCCACCCAGAGCTTCACCCCGACCATCGGACCATCGGCCACGCAGCGCTCCAGTTCGGCGAGGGACTCGGGGATGTGCTTCGGATTGAGGGTGACGAAGCCGAAGGCGCGGTCGGGATCCTTCGCGATGGCACGCAGCACCTCGTCGTTCTGTTTTCGAAAATCGTCCGGCTTCGGGTCCTGCGACCACTTCATGCCCATGTAAACGCAAAGCCGCTCGATGCCCACGCGGTCGGCGTAACGCAAAAGCTGTCCCAGCCGCTCCTCCGGCGTGAGACCCGGCACGCCGGAGAGATGGCAGTGCAGGTCCCAGATGCGGAACTTGGGTGAGATTTTGAGCCGGTCCATGGACTTGAGGATACGCCGCGGCAGGGCGGAGTCGCGCAGCAAAAGCCGCGCCCGCTCAGACTGGCACTGGTCCTGCTCAAAGGAAGGCACAACCAGCCATGACTCCCGCCCCACCTGATACGAGCATTCCCTCGCTCGGCCCCTGCCGCTTTCCCTCGCCGCTCCATCGCATCGGCGGGGTCGAGGCACCATTTAAAACGGATGAAGTGGACCGCATCCTCTACCACAGCCACCTGCTGGAGGACGGGCGGGACTGCTCGGTGCCGAGCTATGAGGAAGCCGGCCCGCGGGAGATGATCTACTTTGACCCGGCGAGGACCACCGTCGGCATCGTGACCTGCGGCGGCCTGTGCCCCGGCCTGAACGACATCATCCGCGGCCTCGTGAACCGTCTGCACCTGCAATACGGTGTCACCCGCACCTACGGCTTCCGTTACGGCTACGAAGGGCTCGTGCAGCGTTATGGCCACACGCCGTTGCTGCTGCGCCCGCATTCCGTGGAGCAGGCGCACCACTTCGGCGGCACCATGCTGGGCAGCTCCCGAGGCATGCAGGACATCGGCGAAATGGTCGATACCCTCGAAGAGATGAGCATCGACATCCTTTTCGTCATCGGTGGCGATGGCACGCTGCGCGGCGCGGCGGCGCTGGTGAAGGAAATCGAGGCTCGCGGGCTGAAAAAGGCCGTCGTGGGCATCCCGAAGACCATCGACAACGACATCCGCTACCTCGACAAGAGCTTCGGCTTCGAGACGGCCTTCGATGCCGCCGTGCAGGCGGTGAAATGCGCCTACGTCGAGGCCACCGGTGCGGTGAACGGCGTGGGCCTGGTGAAGCTCATGGGCCGCGATTCCGGCTTCATCGCCTGCTACGCGGCGCTGGCGGGCAGCAATGTGGATTTCGTGCTCATCCCGGAAGTGCCCTTCGAGCTCGAAGGGGAGGGCGGCCTGCTGGAATCCCTCCGCCACCGGCTGATGAAACGCGGCAGCGCCGTCATCGTCGTGGCCGAGGGCGCTGGACAGCATCTCATGGCGGCCACGGATGCCACCGATGCCTCCGGCAACCAGCGCTACGGCGATATCGGCACCTTTTTAAAGGATCGCATCGGTGCCTTCTTCAAAGCCCGCAAGAACGAGGTGAACGTCAAATACATCGACCCCAGCTACATCGTGCGCAGCGTGCCCGCGAATGCGCAGGACAATGTCTATTGCTCCCGCCTCGCCCAGTCCGCTGTGCATGCCGCCATGGCGGGGAAGACCGGGATGCTCGTGGGCCGCTGGCATGGCTCCTTCATCCATCTGCCGCTTGAGCTTGTCATCCATGGCCGCCGCAAGGTCGATCCCACCCAGGAGCTCTGGCACAGCGTCCTCGAATGCACAGGACAGCCGCCGGTGATGAGGTGAAACCTGAAACCTGAAACTTGAACGCCCCTCCCCCCTGCGCCATGAACCGGGCCGCCCGTTTTCTACCCCGGCGGTTCCCTTTCGCATGGCCACCCTGAAATCCCGCAAACTCAAGAGCATCCCCGCCGAGATCACCGTCCCCGGCGACAAAAGCATCTCCCATCGCTCCGCGATGTTCGCCGGCCTCGCCAAAGGCACCACGATCATTGATGGCTTCCTTCCCAGCGAAGACTGCCTCTGCACGGTGAAGGCCATGCAGGCCCTTGGAGCCGAGGTGCAGCCACTCGAAGAGGTTGAAGGCGTTGGCCTGGTGAAACTGGCCATCACTGGCAAGGGCGCGAAGCTTCAAGCCCCCGCGCATCCGATTGATTGCGGCAACTCCGGCACCACGACGCGCCTTCTCTGCGGCATCCTCGCCGGTCAAAACTTCACCACCGAGCTGTTTGGCGATCCTTCGCTCTCCAAACGCCCGATGAAGCGCGTCGCCGATCCGCTCGGCCAGATGGGCGCTCGTGTCGAAGGCCAGGGCGAGAAGATCTGTGCTCCGCTGAAAGTCACCGGCGGCAATTTGAAGCCGATTTATTACAAGCTGCCCGTCGCCAGCGCCCAGGTGAAGAGTGCGGTGCTGCTCGCGGGCATGTTTGCGCCGGGAAAAACCACCGTCGTCGAGCCGGTGGCCACACGAAACCACACCGAGCGCCTTTTCAGCCACTTCGGCATCAAATGGCTGCGTGAGGACGATGCCGTCAGCGTCTATGGACCGCAGGAGCCGCAGGCCCGTGACATCGTCGTGCCGGGGGACATCTCCAGCGCCGCCTTCTGGATGGTCGCCGTGGCCGCCTCGCCCGGCTCGCAGATCATCATCAAGAACGTCGGCCTCAATCCCACCCGCACCGGCATCCTCAACGTGCTGCTCCGCATGGGCGCGCAGGTCACCCATTCCGAGCTCCAATCCGATGGCGAGCCGCGTGGCAACATCGTCGTCAAAGGCGGTGAACTGAACGCCACCGTCATCGGCGGTGCCGAGATCCCGAATGTCATCGACGAACTGCCCATCCTCGCCGTCGCCGGAGCTCTCGCCCGTGGCAACACGCTCATCCGTGATGCCGAGGAACTCCGCGTGAAGGAAACCGACCGCATCGCCGCCGTCGCCCACAACCTCCGCCTCATGGGCGTGAAGGTCACCGAGCGTCCAGATGGAATGGAAATCGAAGGCGGCGCGAAATTGCAGGGTGCCACGCTGCCCTGCTTTGGCGATCACCGCATCGCCATGGCCTTCGCCATCGCCGGCATGTTCGCCGAGGGCACAACGACCATCGAAGGCACCGAGTGCATCGCCACGAGCTACCCCGGCTTTGAGCATCACCTCGATCTCTTCCTTCACGGTGACACTGCCGCCCGCCCCATTCCGACGATCACCCGCATCCCTCCGCATTAGCTGGATTTGAAATTTGAAATCTGAAATTTGAGATCTCAAAGATGCCCGCAGTCATCACCATCGACGGTCCCGCCGCTTCCGGCAAAAGCAGCATCGCGAAGCTCGTTGCGAAGAAGCTTGGCTACACCTTCGTGGGCACCGGAAACATGTATCGCGCCTTCACCTGGGCCGTGCTGAACCGTGGCATTGATCCCAACGACGCTTCCGCCGTGGTCGCCGTGCTTCCTTCCATCGTTTTTGAATGCCCGGTTAGTGATGGACAGACCCACGTCCGCCTCGATGGCCATGATTTGAGCGCCGACCAACTCAGCAGCGATGCCGTCAACGCCGCCGTCTCCCTCGTCGCCCGCGTGCCGGAAGTCCGCACGCGCCTCGTCGCCGATCAGCGAGCGCTCATCCGCCTCGGCTCGCTGGTGATGGAAGGGCGAGACATCGGCAGCGTCGTCTTCCCGGACAGCCCCTACAAAATCTACATCGACGCCTCCGAAGAAGTCCGCTCCGCACGCCGCCGCGCCCAGGGGCAGGCCGACAACCTCGCCGAACGCGACCGCATCGACAAAGCCCGCAAATCGAGCCCGCTCGTCATTCCCGAAGGAGCAACGATCATCGACAATTCCTCCATCACCCTCGACGAAGCCGTCGAGCAGGTGCTGACGGCCCTCAAGCAGCAGGGGTGGAGCTGAGCGATCATCCAAAGGGTGGCCTTAGCCTCCGTTGCCTTCGTGTTTCTGCCGCAGGCCTGCGCGGCCATTCCACCCATCGGGAGCCAAAAGGAAGTGCTGGGCAAAGCACGTTATCTTCGGAAGCAATGATAACGTGGAATCATCGGGCTGAAATGGCCATCATGATGAATCTCATGAGTTCCAATTGGCCTCCGTTAACCGACTTCGAAGACACATCAGGCCGGTTGGTCACGCAGGAGGGCATCCTTGCCAATTGGCTTTGAAGATCGAATCAGCACTTCAGCACATCACGGCAATCTCGTCGCGCGCATGAGGAAGCGGTCGCATTCGCGGGCGGCAGTGATGCATATCGTGCATTTACTTCACGGGAGTTCGCCTGCTCGTTGTAAAGTGGCTCGAACGAGTGCGGGAGACACTCGGAAACGTCCCTCGACGAGCAGTGAGCGCAGCAGTGGGGCGACCAGTGGTAAATGACCGTCGTTTTTGGCCCGAACAAGCAATCCCAAGGTGCCAATCGCGACCATCCCCAAGGATGCGGCGCACTCTCTGCCTGCTGCTTCATCCAAAAGCACGGCGTCGGCCTTGATCGACAGTGCGAGAGCCAGTGCCTCGCTCTCCCCAGAATCCAGCCGTGGGTCGGATGCGATGGCGGCGGGGATGTCTTTTATCGCCGTGATTCGGCAAAAAGCTGGCAAACTCAAGCCGGCAAACCGGCCGGAACTGGCCGCCATTCGGGAGAACTCCTGAGCCACCATGGCTGGGACATGCACGGCCCCAAATAAGCTGCTCAGCAGGCTCTCCTGGCCGAGAAACGCCAGATTCAAAAGCACCGAGGTATCAGCGACGACGATCACGCTTTCAGCAGTTGGTCCAAAGCAGCGAGATCGGCAGCCAAATCGGACGGTTGGGTGCCGTTGGAGATGCTGCGGGCGTGCAATTCGGCTTCAAAGGCCTCCGAATCCATGCCAGCCAGTTTGGCCGCCAGACCTCGCGAGATGCCACGGGTCGAATACAGCGCACAGGCAAGCTCCAGCCGCAGTTGATCCTCGCGAAACGCGGCGAGGGCTGGTTCGTCTGGGAGGGTCAAAATCATGGAGGGAGGCTAACACATTGAGCTTTGACGCAAAATGGAAAATACTCACGCCTCACCCAGCTTACCATTCACCAATAACCGAGAACCGGGACAACTTCACTTCACGAACTTCACCCTTCTCGTTTCCAATCCCGATTGAATCCATCATGACCCTCGGCGGTTTCTGATACCAATTCACACAAATGTTGATGAGGTCATGATGCCCCTGCTTCGAGGCAAACTTCTTCAATGCGTGCTTCGTGAAGTCGATATCTGCGTGGATGAAGTAGTCACCAGCAGAAACGAGTTCTTGAGGCGACTGTTTAGCGCTCAAATACTTTCGCTGCATCATTTTTGATCCTGGATCAGGAATGGCGCTGCCTTGGACCAATCTTGGAAACAGCGGAGTCGTGAAATCCACAACCCAGTCTTCTGCCTCTATCCAACAGTGAAAACCACAGTCATCGGCCTTCAAGGTTCCGTTATCATTTGTCGCGAATAGGATGACTGACTCTGGTTTGACACAGTAACCTGCTATCCCAGCAAAGGGGCGTGCATCAAGGCCGTAAAACTTATTCAAAATCGAAGCGCCTATAGTGTTGATGGCGACACAAGCTTTTGTCAGTTCGATTGTCTCGTTGGCTAAAACGGAATATATGGTCCGGAAGATTCTCTGATAGTCTGCGCGCGGAATCAAAAATCTACTCATGCGTCACCATCAGGCCAAGCCTCGGAGTTGTCCAGCCATCCGCTAAAGTGGCTGGTCTCGATGTAACAAAAAAACGCCTTCAGCTATGAAGGCGCTTTTTGTGGCCTTTCAACCGATCACGGCAAGCTCGTCGCGCCCATGAGGAAGCGGTCGCATTCGCGGGCGGCACCGCGGCCTTCGTTGAAGGCCCAGACGACGAGGGATTGGCCACGGCGGCAGTCGCCGGCGGCGAAGACGCCGGGGATGCTGGTGGTGTATTTCTCGTGCTCGGCTTTGATGTTGCTGCGAGGATCGGTTTCGAGCTTGAGTGCCTCCACGAGGGGCTGCTCAGGGCCGAGGAAGCCCATGGCGAGCAGGACGAGCTGCGCAGGAAGGACTTTTTCGGTGCCAGCGACCTTCTGCGGGCCGAAGTTGCCTTTGTCGTCTTTCTTCCACTCGACATCGACGACGTGAACGGCCTTCACGTTGCCATCAGCGTCGCCTTCGAAGTGGGTGGCGGTGGTGAGATAGACGCGGGGATCGTCGCCGAACTTGGCGGCGGCTTCTTCCTGACCGTAGTCCATCTTGTAGGTCTTGGGCCATTCGGGCCACGGATTGTTCGCGGCGCGGGTCATGGGTGGCTTGGCCATGATTTCGAGCTGCGTGACGGTTTTGCAGCCGTGACGGACGCTGGTGCCGACGCAGTCGGTGCCGGTGTCGCCACCGCCGATGATGACGACGTCTTTGCCGTCGGCGGTGATGTATTTGCCAGAAGGATCGAGGACGGCTTTCGTGTTCGCCGTGAGGAAGTCCATGGCGAAGTGGATGCCCTTCAATTCGCGGCCGGGAATCGGCAGATCACGGGGCTTGGTGGCTCCGGTGGCAACGATGATGGCATCGAAGTCTTTGCGGAGCTGCTCGGCGGTGATGTCCGTGCCGACGTTGACGTTGCATTTGAAGGTGACGCCTTCGTCTTCGAGCAGCTTCACGCGACGGAGGACGACTTCCTTCTTGTCGAGCTTCATGTTGGGGATGCCATACATGAGGAGGCCGCCGGGACGGTCGGCACGCTCAAAGACGGTGACGGTATGGCCGGCTTTGTTGAGCTGCGCGGCGGCGCTGAGGCCGGCAGGGCCGGAGCCAATGACGGCGACTTTTTTGCCGGTGCGCTTTTCAGGCGGCTCGGGCTTCACCCAGCCTTCTTCCCAGCCTTTGTCGATGATCGAGACTTCGATGTTCTTGATCGTGACGGGCGGGTTGTTGATGCCGAGCACGCAGGAGCCTTCGCACGGGGCGGGGCAGACGCGGCCGGTGAATTCGGGAAAGTTGTTGGTCTTGTGCAGACGATCGAGCGCTTCTTTCCAAAGGCCGCGGAAGATCAGGTCATTCCACTCGGGGATGAGGTTGTTGATCGGGCAGCCGGAGGCCATGCCGCTGATGAGCGTGCCGCTGTGACAGAAGGGGATGCCGCAGTCCATGCAGCGTGCGCCCTGCTTCTTCAGGCGGTCTTCAGGCAGATGGAGATGAAACTCCTTCCAGTCCTTGATGCGCTCAAGCGGATCGCGGTCAGAAGGAAGTTCGCGTTCGAATTCGATGAAGCCGGTTGGTTTTCCCATGTCTGTTGTGTCTTGCGGTGAAAGTGATGCGTGAGGCTTTTAAGCGAGCTTGTCCCACTCTTTGGGATCAATCTTGGCTTGTTTGAGGATTCGTTTCATCAGGGTCCAGTCGATGTCTTTGCCGTGGGGATTGGGGATATGGATGGTTTCTTCACCGCGACGCATGAGGGGATGACTTCCTCCTGAGGACGGGCCTTCGTAACCACTTTGCCGTAGTCGGCGAACCATTTCGCGCCAACTAATAGGCTTCGGCATAGGCAGGCTCGGGTTTGGGGTTCAAGTCGATGCCTCCAACGACGGGCATGGTGTCACCGAAACGCAGTTTCAGGGCCATCCAGTCTTCCAGCACGGACTCAAGCGCGTCCCGACACGCCTCCAAGGAATCCGCATCGGCCCAGCATCCCTGACAGGAGGGAATGTTGCCGAAAAAGCGGCCGTCTTCCATGATCTCATATTGAGCCTCATGCATGGCAGCCTGGATGTACTTGGTGAGCATGTTGGGAGTTTACTCGGTGAAGAAGAATCTCAAAAGACCAATTTTTAACCCCCACCGACGCGGGAGGCGTCCTTCGAGTTGCTTTCAAAGGCGGCGATGAGGGCGTCGTCGCCGGTGAGGCCGTCGGCTTTGGCTTTGTCGAGGGCTTTGAGCACGCGGGCGTAGTCGCGGGGCAGGACTTTGACGAACTGC
>JBKCXA010000715.1:0-3846 GCA_046316935.1 Prosthecobacter sp. | reverse complement strand
CGCTGGATGTGACGACGCGTTACTTTGCGCCGCGCACGGCGAGATATTTCCGGCTCACCAGTGATCCGCGGGTGCAAAACTACAGCATGTCGCTATGGGAAATCGCGGCCTACAACGACACGGCGATGCAATCGCTCATGCAGGCACGTCATGCCACGAACAGCACGGCGGTGGCGGCTTTGGCGAATGTGACGACGGATGAGAAACTCAAGCGTGTGGTGCTGGAGGTGGCGCTGGAGCGGGCGCAGTTCGCGATCAATGCGTATGACCTGACTTATGCGGATCGGATGTTGGATGATGTGGAGTCGCGTGTCGGCACGACGGCTTCGGCGATGACCACGACGATCATCGGCTTACCAAACATCAGCGTGCAGCGGCCTCTGGCCTTCACCACGACGGCGACGAATCCTTATCTGAAGCGCCTGATGGACGGCGCCACGCTCGACCTCGCCACCGTGGATGATGTGTGGGAGAAGAACACGCTCGATCTGAACTGGCTCGCGGATTTCAATCTCGCCCGCAGTCAGGGTGAGGAGATGGACAGCTACCTGTGGGTCTTCGCGCATCCAAACAGCACGCTGCGCCATCAGCCGGAGGTGCTGCGGCGTTTGCTGCGGCGGACGCTGAACTTCATCGATGCCATCAACACGCACACGGACTCGCTCACGGCGGGCCAGCTCAACAGTCTCTACGATGACTTTGCCATCGGCCCTGCCTCGATGACCTTGCGACAGATGCCGATGGTTTATCCCAATCTCATGCCGCCGAACTTGGCGGCCGAGTGGGATACGGCTATCACGAAAGCGGGCAATGCGGAGTGGGCTGCTTACGACACGCGAGTGGCGGACTGGATCAATACGGATGTCGCCATCGCCACCGTTTTGGAAAACCTCGGCGGGCGCATGAAGGAGATCGCTGCCGCGACAGGCAACACCGCGATGAACACGCAAGCGGATGCGATGCTCGCGAAGGGCCGCTACTTCATCGACGATGTGCTGGCGAGCAATCGCGTCTTCCCCGATGGCGCGGTGGGCTACATTGATTCTCAAAACGAATCCGGCGGCTATCAGAGCACGGTGGAGAGCTATGTGAGGCGCTATTTCGAGCGCACCGGCAGGGCGCAGGCGCTGACGATCCTGCAAGGCATGGAATGGTATGGTCCGATCAATGGGCGCATGTTTGACTGGTGGACATCCCCCTCGTGGAAACAGGCGTGGAACTCCATCAGCGGCTCTGGGCAGACGGGCGAGAGCACGAATGGGCAGAATCCTTTCACTCGCAGCGAGATCGACGCCTCCATCAACGCAGCGGCGAGCGCATCAAACTGGATCGGAAGACAAGCCGGTGCCGCGTGGTATCAGGGGCCGGTGACGCCGCAGAGTCGCGGAGACTACACGGTGTTTGATCGCAACATCGTCGGTCCGCGTGCCTGGTATGGCCGGTGGAACTACACGGCCACGCTGCGAGCCATCGCGGACACCGACAGCGGTCACAGCACCATCATGGGCTGCCAGACGATGGACCCCGATCCGAACTTCCGCGTCAATGCGTGTGTCTTCGGCGTGTTTCCGCGCATCCGCACGTCATCGCTGCCCTCGCGTGATAGCGTGGACAACAGTTTTGTCGAAGACCGGCACGCCTGGCTCACCTCGAAGCTCGAAGGCGACAGCACGGTGAATCGTGATTTCAGCGCACTCGGCGTCACACACAAAATCCATCGCTACGGCAGCAGCACGAAGGGCACGGAGTTCAACTGGACGGCACGACAGGTGTGGCTCGGACTGCCGGATCGCATCATCGGGCTCGTCGATCTCGCGCCGAATGCCACCACGAGCGCCTGGGAGCAGCAGTGCGCGATTCGCCTCGGCTATGGCGGCACGGCTTATAGCGCGACGAAGACCATCGCGAACCTCGGCGGCAACACTTGGAGCTATGGCGACCTGTTGGTGAAGCTGCACAACCACAGCTTCGCGGAGGTGACGGAGGATGTTTATACCTTCCGCACGGTGCCTTTCACCGAAATCACGCTACGTGATCAAGTCGGCGGTGCCGCGGACACTACGAGCAATAGCTACACCACGGCCTCCGTGCGCGGCATGTTGACCGAAATCCGGCCCAACTACGCCGTGGACGATGTCACCGCGACGCAGCTCACACTCAGCGGTGGTTTGATCGGCTTTGAAGTCGATCATCCGACCACCGGACGCATCTACCGCGTGGTCTACAATCCGGGCACGGCCTCCGTGAACTACACGCCCGCCATTGCGTGGACAGGGCCAGTGCGTGTCCACGCCAGCGGGCAGCGTCATCGGCCGGATTGGGTGCCCGCGGCCACGGGACCGCTGCCGAGCACCTATTTGATCAGCCCCAGCACGGTGCTGTCGATTCCTGCCAAGGCGCATGTCATCATCGAGCGCAGTTCGTCACTGGTGAAGGCGGATAACACGAACACGCTGAACAAAACCGAAAGCTGGACCACCGGCCCGCTCACTGATGGTGCCATCGGCATTTGGGATGCCACCGTGACTGCGGATAACACCACGACCATCGGCAGTGGAATGAATCTCGCTGGGATTCAGGTCACGAACCCCGGTGGCAACATCGCAATCCAAGCAGGAACGTCCGGCGTGCTCGCACTCGGCAGCGCGGGCATTGATTTGAGCACGAGCACACGCTCGCTCACGCTGAATGCGCCGATGCGTCTCGACAGCGAGCAAACGTGGAGCACCGGCAGCTTTGGCACGAGCGGCACGGCGCAAATCATCGCGAACGGAAGCATCACTGGCAGCGGCAAACTGAACGTCGTGAACGCCAGCGGACGCGCCGTGACGGTTGCCGGCAGCAATGACTTCACCAGCGATGTTGCGATCAAGAGCGGTGCGCTGCGCATCACGAACAGCAGCGCGCTCGGCAGCGGTGCGAAGACGATTTTCATCAACAGCGCCACCACCAACGCTATAGTGCTTGCGGGAGACGGCATCGTTTTGCCTGCCACGATGACCGTGCAGACCAGCAACCCGAATGGCACCATCATCAACGAAAGCGGCAGCAATCGCATTGAGGGGAACATCCAGCTCACCGCTGGCGCAGGCGGCACGCGCTTCACCAGTCAAAGGGGTGTCCTGACCCTCACGGGCAACATCGCTCCCACCACCACTGGACGCACGCTCGACCTGCGTGGGGCTGGAAGCGGCATTCTCAGCGGCAATATCACCGATGGCAGCGGCGCGAACACGCTCACCGCCCTCACCAAGAACGAAACTGGCACCTGGCGGCTCAGCGGCACGAGCACCCACAGCGCCAGCATCACGCTGAACGCAGGCACTCTGGAAAACACCGGCAGCATCACCACCAGCGGTGCATTCACCGTCGCCGCCGCTGGCACCTATCGCGCCCAAGGCACGCTCAGTGCCAGTTCCATCACGCTGGCCGGTGGGCTCGACTTTGTGCCGCCTGCCAATGTCACGCCCACAACCACCGTCGCCCTCATCACCAACACCGGAGCCGCCGCCGTGAGCGGCACCTTCAGCGGCAAGGCCAACAACAGCACCTTTTCCGCCGGCGGCCTCACCTGGCGCATCCGCTACGACGCCGGCACCGGCAACGACATCGTCGTGAGCGTCGAAGCGAGCCCCATCGATCAATGGCGCTACACGAACTACGGTTCGATGCTCAACAGCGGCCCCAGTCTCGACACCGCCGATGGCGACGGCGACAACGTGAGCAATCTCATGGAATACGCCACGGCCATGAACCCCGCCGTGAACGACCCCGTTCCCATGAGTGCCACGAAGGCCGCAAACACGCTCCAGTTCATCTACACCAAAAACAAAGCCGCCACCGATG
>JBKCXA010000714.1:0-3357 GCA_046316935.1 Prosthecobacter sp. | reverse complement strand
TTTGAGGCCGAAGTCCTCGAGGGTGCGTCTTTTGTGCAATTCTTGGGCGAATAGCTCGCCATCGTGAGGTCTGTGTGGTGAAGGCCGGGGTGCAGATATCAGTCCATTCACCCGCTGCTCCATGTCGATTTGCTTCTGAAGATCACTCAAAGCCACGAAAGCGCTATCCGGCGTGATCTGCGAGGCGATGAGCTGGAAGGCTCCGAAGTCCTCGGGAGGCAAAATCACCGCGACAGTGCGACGGAGCGTCACTTGCTCGTTCGTGGAGCCGGAGAGCGGGGCATCGCGGGAGATGGCGCTGGGGCGTTCGAGGCGGAGGAGGAGGCTATCGCCGGTTTTGGCGTTCAGCTTGCGGGCGAGCGGTTCGTTGATGGCGATCTCGTTGGAGCCGAGAGCGATCTTTTTGCTGCTGGGGCTGAGCGACCAGAAGGTATCGTCCACGCCGAGGATCTGGGCGTTGTTGACGCGGACATTGCCGGTGCCCGCACTGGCGGAGCCGGTGGCGAAGATGAAGGGCACGCTCTGCGAATCGCGGGCGAGTTTCTCCGTGAACCAGCGGTCGCCACCGAGCACGCCGGACTCGATTTGGCCGAGACGGAAGGCCGCCACGCGTCGCAGGCTGGCGCGGACGCTATCGCCGACGAAGAGCGAGCCGCTGAGGATGGCGGAGGCCAGGAAGGCACCGAAGAGCAGGCCAAGATGACCGCGCCAGTAGTGACGTGCGGAGGTGAGGATGAGGGAGAGGCGGCTCATGAGTTTCAGCTTCTTCCTCTTACTCCTACTCTTCCTCCTTCTCTCGGCGGATCGGGGAGGAAGAGTAGGAGGAAGAGAAAGAGGAGGATTGTGGGATACGGCTCAAAGAGCCTCCCTGATGCGCAGCTTCCACATCTCGGCTCGCTGGGCGAAGGTCTTGTCCTCGTCCTGGTAAAGGATGCCACGGGAGACATTGACGAGCAGCGGGGCCTGGCGTCCGCTGTTTTTCAGCGCGGCAAGGTCGCCCCCCTGTGCTCCGAGACCGGGGATGAGCAGCGGCACATCGGGGATGCGGGTGAGCACATCCGGCGCGGCATTGGTGAGGCCGACGACGAGGCCAGCCTGGGACTGGCCGGCGGTCATATCGGCAACGAGTTCGTAGATGTGGCGGTCGCCGGATTTTTGCAGCTCGATGTCCTTGGCACCGGGATTGGAGGTGACGCCGAGGAGGTAAATGCCTTTGCCGCTGTATTTGAGGAAGGGCTCCAGGGTATCGCGGCCCATGTAGGGGTTCAGTGTGACGGCATCGGCATTCAGCACATCGAAGCAGGCCTTGGCGTAGTAGCCCTGCGTCTCGCCGATGTCGCCGCGCTTCACGTCGAGCACGGTGGGGATGTCCTTCGGGATGGCGGCCATGATCTCCTCGAGCATCTTCACGCCCTGCCAGCCGAGGGCCTCGAAGTAGGCGGCGTTTGGCTTGAAGGCGGCGGCATGCGGCGCGGTCTGCTCGATGACGTTCAAGATCCAGTTCTTGGTGTTCTCGCTGGCGTCAGCGGCACGGACGTCGAGGCCGACGCAGAGGTTGGAACCGGTGGCGGCGATGCGGGCGCGGAGCTTGTCAGTGAAGGTCATGGCCTGTTGCATGGCACAGGATTTCTTCCGCGCCAAATCGAAGATTCGGCGGCTCACTCCAGATACTCGCCCGCGATGATGTCCTCCTCGCTGGCATCGGCGTGGATGCTGCCGGAGATGACGCGGTGGGTGATGTCTTCGAGGTATTGCTGGAGCACGTCGCTGAGTTCGAGGAACTCCGGCCAGAGGGTGTCATCGACGAAGCTTTTCGGGACGCGGACCATGACGGTGTTTCGCCGCTGGCGGGCGTAACGGTAGGGGCGCAGGTCGTAGCGGCGCAGCAGGGCGATGAAGAGCTTCTTCGACCAGCCATCGACGAGGGTGAATTTGTATTCGATGGGCCGTTCGGCCTTCTCGGTCTTTTTGAGGCGCTGCTGGATGCGGCGCATGGCATCGGCGGCGGCCTCTTTTTCACCGGGCGTGGCCGCGCCAGCGTAGAGGCGCTCGATCTTGCGCAGCTTTTCGAGTAGCTCGGCCTCGTGCATCAGTCGAAGACGATGGTCTTGTTCTTGAAGACAAGCACGCGGTCCCGCACATGCCACCAGAGGGCCTTGGCGAGCACGTTTTTCTCGAGGTCGCGGCCGAGGCGCACGAGATCCGGCACGGTGTCCTCGTGGCTGACCCGCATGACGTCCTGATGAATGATGGGGCCCTGATCGAGCTCCGCGGTGACGTAGTGGCTGGTGGCGCCGATGATCTTCACGCCTCGTTCAAAGGCCTGGTGGTAGGGTTTCGCCCCGACAAAGGCCGGGAGGAAGCTGTGGTGGATGTTCAGGATGCGGTTCGGGAATTCGGCGATCATGGCCTGTCCGATGATCTGCATGTACTTCGCCAGCACGACGGTGTGGATGCGCTCCTGCTTCAGCAGGGCGATCATGGCCTGCTCTTGTGCGAGCTTGTTGTCCTTCGTGATGGGGAAAAGATGGAACGGAATGCCGAAGCGATCCGCGGCGGGCTTCAGCGTGTTGTGATTGGCGACGATGAGGGGGATCTCCACCGGGAGTTCGCCGGCCTCGTGACGGGCGAGGAGGTCGTAGATGCAGTGGTTCTCCTTCGTGACGAAGAGGGCGAGGCGCTTCTTCTGGCTGGAGAAGGCGAGCTTCAGCTGCATCTCGTGGCGGCGTGCCATAGGCTGGAGGCGGGCCTCGATCTCCTCTTTCTCGAGCGTGAATTTTTCTAAGCTCCACTCGAGGCGCATGAAGAAGGCGTTTTGCTCCTCGTCGATGTGCTGCTGGAGGTCGATGATGTTTCCCTGATGGGAGGAGATGAAGCCGGTGACATCATGGACGAGCCCCGGGCGGTCCGGGCAGTGGATGAGGAGGGTGGCGGTTTCGTGCATGGGCGGAAGGAGGTGGCGGAGAGGACATCAAAACCAGCCTTCGGGGAAGGAGAAAGGCATGGAATATGGTGCGGCTTTTCTGAGCATACGCCTGGAATGACGGAGTGGTGATGTTTCAGGCGACGGGAATAGACCATAGACAATAGACGATAGGCACCTCGGGCCGCGACAGCGTTATCGTCTATTGTCTATGGTCTATTCCCCCGAAAGATACTCCCCATCCCACAGCCCAGTGGTATTCCGCTGATTCTGAGTGGACTTCGTGAGCCAGTTAAACCCGTTAATCGCCTTTTCCGCTCTGCTTTTGATGCTTCAGCCGCACGGCAAATCCAAGTTTGACTCACCGCCCCGCCTCGCTTGAGGTTGACGGCCTTTCGCATGGAACTGAATTCGATCGTTGAAGCCCTACTTTT
>JBKCXA010000713.1:0-3347 GCA_046316935.1 Prosthecobacter sp. | reverse complement strand
ATGCTACATGTTACCCGTTACTCACTTTGCCGGAGTCGGAATCCACAGAGGTTTCATGCCGAGCCGAAACTGACAAGCCATGTGAGGCTTGCGGCAAATCATTGTCATGGCTCTTTGATTTTGGCTCCGTTGCCGAGTCGTTCTGGGTCAAGACCTATGGAAATGCTCCCCAGAGAATCCTGTTTTGCGATCGCTGCTCACTATTCGCACCGTTTTATTCTACCTATGATCAAGAGGGAGGCGCGTCCTTCCTCCATGCGGAAAGTGCCCATCTGGAGCCACTTGAAGAGAGGCCCGCGCAGCAGCGATTCATCAATTATTCACCACTACCTACCTTTGCGCTCACCAAGGCTTTCGTGATCGACGATTCGACAAGTGTTGGTGGAATACCTTCTTGGCTGCAAAACCCCGACTATCCTAAGTGTATTAAGTGCGGCGAATCTATGCGATTTATTGCTCAGTTCGACTGTGGCAGCCTGCCTCATGAAGAAGGAATGTTCTATGCATTCTACTGTGAGGGGTGCCGCGTAACTGCGGTCAATTTCCAACAAACCTGATACTACCTTGGTTCTTTAATGAGCGCCGTTTGCTCGTCAATCCCGTGAAGTGGACTCTGAACCCCAAAGCTCGATGAAAACCGTTTGTCACCTAATGTTGATCTGCTCGCTCCTCACAGAGCTTGGTGCGCAAACACCCGATCTGGGCGGAGTGAAAGTCGCGTTGGAACGCTATTCAGGCCCGGCGAAGGTCAGCGCGACGATTTTGGACAAGTTCAAGCTGCGGGTGCAGGTCGAGCGCATGGGGGAATCGCAGCCGCTGAGTGTGCGCGTCGAGCTGCCGAAATCGGGACGCAACGTCTGGCCCGCGAATGACGTGGAGGTGCGTGACGAGGTTGGCGACGCGATGCCGGTGCGACGCTCTGGCATCGAATGGGAAAATCTCCTCGTGCCTGTGGCTGACAAGGTCAGCGCGTTCATCGTGCAGGCCGTTGCGCTGGCGGTGCCGTTGCCACGCACCACGTCGGACAAGGAACGCGTCATCCAGGATGCCACGAGCGGTGCGCAGGTGCGTATCGCGAACTGGCCGCAGGGCCGCACCGCCGCGCTGAGCATCCGTTTTGACGACTCGCATCCCACGCACCTCAGCAAAGCCATCCCCATCCTGCGCGAATACGGATTCAAAGGCACCTTCATGGTCAATCCCGGCCCGAAAGAACCTGGAAGCCGTCAAAACTACTCGTTCGAGACGCAGCAGGCCGAATGGGAGGCCGTGATGAAGCAAGGCGACATGGAACTGGCGAACCATTCCGCGCATCATCGCGGCGCGAAGGGGGACGACGACATGGATCGCGAGATCGGCAGCGCCGCGGAGGCGATTTGGAAACTCACGCCGGGCAAGAGCAAGCTCACAGCGCTCAATCTCGGCGGCGGCACGCTCTGGGAAACGACACACACGCTGCGTCACTACCTGGATAAGTATCATCAGTTTGATGCCTCCAGTGGCTCGCTCGGCATGGATGACAGCTATGGCGGACGTGTGGAGGCTTTCCGCAAGGCGCTCGAAACCCATCTCCAGCGCGGACTCTGGTGCCGCGTGCATTACCACTACATCGGCGATGGCCTCAGCAGCAGCGAGGCACACTTCCGCGCCGCGCTCGACATCGCCAAAGAGCATCAGAACAAGCTCTGGATCGCCGGTATGGCGGACATCTACAAGTATCAAACCGAACGCAGCAGCGCGAAGCTCACGCTGGTGAAATCCGATGCGAAAATCCTCGCCTTCCAACTCGATTGCGCCACCGACGCGACGCTCTACGACCAGCCGCTGACCCTCGAACTCAGCCCGCCAGAGTCGTGGAAGTCCGGGCAGGTCATCCTCCGTGATGCCAAAGGACAAACGATCAACGCAGCCGACGGTCATCTGCGCTTCGAGGTCTCTCCACGCTCATCGTCCTTTGTCATTCAGGCCACGCCATGAAACACCTTCTCGTTTTTCTTCTCTTCTCGTTGCAGCTGCACGCCGAAATCCTCGCTGGCATCGCGAAGGTGGACATCACGGACCGCACGGTGCCGGTGAATGATCCGTGCTTTGCCAAGGCGCTCGTCTTGAAGAGCGGCGAAACCACCGCCGTGCTCGTCACCGTCGATGCGGTGGCGATTGGTGGCATCGGCCGCATTGGAAATGGCTTCCTCGCGAATGTGCGGAAGGAACTCGGCGACCTCGCGGACGAGGTCATCATCAATGCGAGCCACTGCCACGGCATTGTGCGCACGGATTTGCAGCAACTCGTCGTGCAGGCCATCAAAGGTGCCGCGAAGAACCTCGTGCCGGTCAAAGTGAGCGCCGGAACCGGCAGTGAGAGCCGCATCAGCGAAAACCGCCGCATGTTTCTCAAGGACGGTACGCAGACGGACATGCGCCGCGCTTACTCGATGCCGCGAGATGAGGACGTGGTGAGCACCGGGCCGATTGATCCGCAGATCGGCTTGCTGCGGCTGGATCGAGCCGACGGCACGCCCTTCGCGGTCGTGTATCAGTTCGCCTGCCATCCGATCATGAACCCGCCGAGCAAGGGAAACTCGGCCGATTACCCCGGCTTTGCCTCCAAAGTCATCGAAGAGGCCACCGGCGCGATGGCCTTCTTCGTCCAAGGCTGCGGCGGCGACATCAATCCCGTTCACTACAAAGAAGTGAGCCGTCCCGCCGATGCCGAGCCTCTCGGCACGATGCTTGGCGCGAGCGTTTTGGCCGCGCTGCGCCGATTTGAGCCGCAAAACGACGCCACCCTGAAAATCAGCCGCGAAGTGCTGCAACTGCCCCGCGCCGCCGATTTCGAAAAACGCATCGAAAACATCGAAACGGAGCAACTAGGCCTCGTGGCGGCCCTGAAGCCCACGAACATCAACTTCAAGACCTTCCTCCCGCTGCTCATACAGCACCAAATCTTCCCCGAGATGCCTTCACATTATGCGCAGGGCTATCTCGACAACGCCAAGCCTCTCCAGCAGCTCGATGCCGACAACAAAGCCCTCGTCGAAGCCTACCTCGGCAACCTCGCCATCATGGAAAAGCTCACGCGGCTGAATGCGAACCTCGCTTTGCTCAAAAAGCACCTCGCGGACACAAAAGCCGCGAACAGCGCCACCCTCGATGCCGAGGTTTGCGGTTTGCGGGTCGGAGCCTTCAAGCTTGTGACCTTCCCCGGTGAAGTCACCGTTCAGGTCGGCCTGAACATCAAGAAAGCCGCCGCCGATGCCAACGCGCACGTTTCCGGCTACACGAACGGCTACATCTGGTACACCGCCACCGAGCAGCAACGCCGCAACACCGGCTACGCGCAGGAAGAT
>JBKCXA010000712.1:0-4193 GCA_046316935.1 Prosthecobacter sp. | reverse complement strand
CTGCTGGTGCTGTGGGTCCGCATGAGCATCAGGGAGCCCGAGTCTTGGAAGGCGGCGCGAGAGTCCAAGACGAAGCGCATGGGTAGCTTCAGCGAATTGCTTGGAGATGCTCGCTGGCGCTCCAGGGCCGTTTTTGGCGCGATGCTGGCGATGGTCGGCCTCGCGACCTTTTGGGGCGTGGTGGTGGCCGGGCAGGACATCGCCGCCGATTTCTTGAAGCGTGGCAATGATCCCGACTGGGCCAGCAAGTCGAAGATCGCCTTTGGCTTCATCCAAACCGCCGGCGCAGGCGCGGGCATGGTCGCCTTTGGTCCGCTCGCGGCACGCTGGGGCTGCAAGAAGACCTTTGTCATGATGCACCTCGCCGCGCTCGTCATGACACCGGTCATCTGCTGGCTGCCCTCGCAGCTCAATAGCTACGCCGTGCTGCTCGTGCTGCTGCCGGTGTTCGGATTCTTTGCCCAGGGCATCCATGCGGGCTACGCCGCCTACTTCCCCGCCCTCTTTCCCACGCATCTGCGGGCCACCGGCTCCGGCTTCTGCTTCAACACCGGCCGCCTGCTCGCCGCGCCGGTGCTGATCTGGCTCTCCGCCTGGATGAAATCGACGATGGACCTGCGGCTCGCGATCACCTGTCTCGGCGGCTTCTTCCTGCTCGGCCTGGTGTTCCTGGCTTTGCTGCCAGAGACGCATGGCGAGGAACTGCCGGAGTAAGGAGCTGCGTTTCTACTCTTTCCTGAACCACGGCACGAACGCACTCGTGGTGCGCTGATACTCGCGATACACCTCGCCACGTTTTTCGACGGAGAGCTTCTCCGTGAGCGGGATGCCGGTCACGTTGAGGAGGAAGTGCAGCATCGCCAGCGGTGCCACGATGGCCGTCCAGCCCCAAGGCGCAGGCAGGGCCATCAAGAAAAGCCCCCACCAGAGCAGCGACTGAAAAAAGTAGTTCGGATGACGGCTGTAGTGCCACAGGCCGTTCTGGCAGATGGCCTTCGCATCCTTGTTCGTGCGCTTGAAGCGGGCGAGTTGGGCATCGGCGATGCCTTCGCCGATCAAGGCGATGGCCCACACGGCCAGTCCGATACCTTCGAGGAGGCTGAAGGTCGTTTCCGGACGGTCGGCGATCAACCGCACCGGCAGCATCAGCAGCCACACGAGCACGCCTTGAGCAAGAAAGAACCACAGAAAGGCCTTCGGAGGATTGGCGGCCCATTTTTGCCGCAGCACCGCATAGCGCACATCTTCCTTCGGATGATGGCTGGCGACGCGTCTCCACAGGTAGATGCCCAAACGCAGGCTCCAGGCCGCCACGAGCACCGCGATGGCGATTCGCCGCGTGCTCCAACCCTCACCCGCCAAGGCATACCACACCGCCACCGGCGCAAAGGCCAGCGACCACGTCACATCAACGAAGGAATAGTTGTCCAGCCGCACGCTGAGCCGCCAGGTGATGAGAAACAAGGCCAGCAGGATCACAGCGGCGCCGAGGAGGATGAGCGTGGTATCAAGAGGCGGCATGACGACGGGTGAGTTGAGCAGCCATTCCTTCGATGAGCGGGCGCGAGATGGCATACAAGGCGAGCAGCAGCACCGGTGCCATCAGGAGCCAGACGGTGATGCCATACAAGGCAGTCATACCGTAGTCACGAAAGAACGGCCCTGGCTCCGCAAAGAAGCGCTCCATCATCCGCGGGATCGAGAGCGACACATGCGGCGCGCCATACAGCCACTCCCCCAGCCGGTAAAAGCCCAGCACCGACGCCCACTGCAAAGGCGTGGCCAGCGTCTTGAAGGCCTGCAACACCGGCTGGTTCAGCCGCAGCGGAATGCCCACCAGCAGCGCAAGCAGCGTCGTCGAACCAATGATCGGGAAGATCCCCAGCGTGAGCCCATAGGCCAGCGCTTGGGCTATTTTCTGCGGCGACGTCCCCTGGGTCAATTGTTGGATCACCGGCCGCACCACCCAGCGCCTCCAGAGTGCCCAAGCCGTCTTCATAAACGGGCCCTCCTCAAAAGCACGTCTTCGATCTTCCCATCTGCGGGCGCCTTGAAGAGCTCGATCAACATGTAGATGGCCATGACGATGTTCCCCAGCAGCAGGATGCCGACCAGCCACGCAATGCGGGCGAACCAAGACACCTCCTTGTAGGCCACCCAGCAGTAGAAGGTCAAAAAGGCCCAGTAGGTGTCAAACAGGGTCGCGATGAACCACGGATGCGTCACCACCTCCCGTGGCGTTTTCCAAAGGGCGCACTCAAGGCTGGCCCACGATGTGACCGCGAGCATGGAGAGCAGAACCACAATGAAAAACACTCGAAGGCCGACAATCATGATATGGGGAGCGAGCGGTGATCACGAGGCACGCATGCCACGCACGGCTTCGTGGTGGTAGTTGCTCCAGGAGGCCTGGACAACGCTGATGTTCCGCGTGGCGAAGGCGGATTCGCAGTATTTGAGGTAGTAGTTCCACTTGCGGATGAAAGTCTCGCTGAAGCCTTGGGCGCGGACTTCATCGAGCTTCGTGTTAAACACATCGAACCACTCGCGCATGGTGCGGGCGTAACCTTGGCCGAGGTCTTCGAGAGCCAGCGGGCTGAGCTTGCTGGTCTTGCGGATGGCCTCGTTCACACGGCCGACGGCGAGGAGCAGCGAGCCGGGGAAGATGTGCTTCTGAATCCAATCCGTGCCTTTGGCGAGCTGGCGGAAGTGGTGGTCCGGCACGGTGATCATCTGCACGGCGAGGATGCCATGCGGCGCGAGCACCTCGGCGCATTTGGCGAAGTAGGTTTCGAGATACTTTTCGCCCACGGCCTCCAGCATCTCGATGGAGGCAATTTTGTCGTACTGGCCGGTGATGTGCCGGTAATCTTGAAAACGAATCTCGATGAGGTGGTCGAGGCCGGCTTCCTTGACGCGTTTGGTGGCCTCGGCGAACTGCTCATGGGAGATGGTGACGCCGGTGACACGGCAGCCATACTTGCTGGCCGCGTGCATGCTGAAACCGCCCCAACCGCAGCCGATCTCTAAAACATGGTCGCCGGGCTTCAGATGGAGCTTTTCGCAAAGAGCGTCGTATTTGGCGATCTGCGCCTCTTCGAGCGACTGGTCCGGTCGCGTGAATTTCGCGGCGGAATAGGTCATCGTGGGATCGAGCCACAGTTTGTAGAAGGCATTTCCGAGGTCGTAGTGCTCGGAGATGTTCCGACGGCTCGTTTTGACGGAATTCGGCCGCAGGAGGTGCTGCACGCGGTTCACGAACTTCAGGAAGCCGATCATCTTGAAGCGCTGCGAAGAGCCGCGGAGCTGTGGGCTGCTCTGGATGTTGATGATGAACCAGTCGAGCACGGCTCGGAGGTCCGGCGTGTCCCACCAGCCGTCCGTGTAGGCCTCGCCGAGGCCCACGCCGCCATAGCGGGCCACATGAATGAAGAAGGGCAGTGGATTGCGCACCTGGATGTGAGCGGTCGGCTCTGGCAACGAGAGGTCGCCGAAGAAAAGCTGCTCGCCGCCAGGCAGGTCCATCTGGAGGCGTCCCTTGGTGAAGGAACGCAGCGCCTTGAGCACCAGCCAGCGATGCAGGCAGCGTTGGGAGATGGCGAGAGCCAGGCGATTGCAGACAACGGGCATTTCGAGGGCCTCGATGGCGGGAAGAGCGGCGGAAGGATTCATGGTTCAGTGAGGCTACGGTGCGGGCGGTAAAGATCAGTCTGCAAGTGAGGCTGACTGCGTTTGCGGAAGAACTCGAATTTCCGCCACCACAGCCGAAAAGCCTGCCAGTGGATGCCGGCGATGACTTGCAGCGTGAGCGCCGGATAGCGAAGCAAATAAAAGGCCAGCCGACGATCTGTGAGTGGCACGCGGCGGCCGTGAATCCAGCTCACGAGGCTGCGCTGGCCGTTCTCCAAGTCGTCGATGTGTATGCGAATCTGCTCGCCAGGCACCTCGAGCTTGAAGTGGAAGCTGGTGTCGAGCTTCGAGAAGGGAGAGACGTAGAAGTGCTTCGGCACGACCAGCTCGAAAAAGCCCTCGCGCACGGGCTCCGCGAGGACGTAGGGCTTCATCTCGTGAAACGTGTTTGTCACCTCGCAGATGGCGTGGATGGCCCTGCCGCTGGAGTCGTGCACGAAATAAAAGCATACCGGGTTAAAGATATAGCCTGCCATACGCGGCAGGGTGACCAGCCGGATTCG
>JBKCXA010000711.1:0-12237 GCA_046316935.1 Prosthecobacter sp. | reverse complement strand
GCATTGTAATCATGAAAAGTTCGATGAACTGTTCTTTTGAACCAATTTAGGAAGTGTTCAAATAAACAATTCATCTTTCTCAGGCACCTGTGATGTTGACGAATGCCTCGTCACCGCCTGTTTGATCCGACATGCCCACCTCTGCTGAACACCGCTCCCGCCTCACCATCCCCGAATACGCCATGGCCTTGGCTCACGTCGCCAGCCTGAGGTCAGAGGACCCGTTTCGGAAGGTTGGTGCGGTGGCCTTTGATTTTGCCAACCGGGTTATCGGGACGGCCTACAACGGTCTGGCCCCGGGTTACGACCCGGATCCGTCATTTTGGAGTGACCGGGATGCCCGGCGGAAATTCATGCTCCACGCCGAGGTGAACCTTTGCAGCCTCTTCACCCGCGGAAACGTCAAACTGGTCGCCTGCACCACCAAACCCTGCACAAGCTGCATGCAGATGCTTTGCGCCTACGGCGTGAAGGAGGTGTACTACCGCGACGACTACCCGGAATCCGAGGCAGATGCCATCGCGGAGCGCTACCGCATCCAGTTGGTGCAGTTGGCAGACTACCCGTCGATCATCGCTGAACTCGACAATACCCCGGTGCCTCGCTGAATCAGACCGCGACGGCGTTTCCAGAAGCCTGAGAGGCCAGCGCCGCAGCAAAGATCTCCTGTGTAGCCACCGCCTCGGCGGGCGTGGCGCAGCCAAAACGGCCGCCGAGCAAGCCGGCACGTTCCATCAGGAAGGCCGCCCACATCTGCTGGATCATGTCAGGGAAGCCCGGCTCGAAAATGCCCCCGGTCACCGTCTTGAAGGGCATCCCGAAGCCGAGGTCCGTCTTCTTCCAAAACTGCTCCTTGCCGTTCTCGAAGAGCCAGAGCGTCTTTGGCTCCTTCGTGCTGTAGCGCACGCCTCCTTCGGTGCCGAGCACCTCCACGAACCACGAATTCGTCTCTCCCGGCGCCATGCGCTTCATTTCGAGGCGTAGCGGCACCTCCTGGCCATCGATGGAGGTCCAGCAGTGGAGCAAAGCATTATCCCAGGTGTCACAGACCGCCATGCCGCCCTTGCCATCCGGCCGCTGGGGGTAGCCTTTTTGGAGTTGCGCAAAGAGTCGCGAAGGCTTCCAGCCGAGGCGCAGCGGGATGTGGCAGGCATGCATGCCCAGGTCACCGAGCACCCCGATTTCGCCGCAGGTCGCTGATTTGCGCTTCCAGTTCGCTGGCTTCGTCGAATCGAGGTCACTGCTGTGGTGAAAACCGCTCACCACCTCCAGCACACGGCCCAGCTTGCCCGATTGCGCCACTTGCATCACCCGCTGGGCACCCGGCAGGAAGGGAAACTCCGAGCTGCAGCGCACAAAACGCCCCGATTTCTCCCCAGCCTCGTGAATCCGCCGCGCCGAGGCGAGGTCGATGCCGAAAGGCTTCTCCGCGAAGAGGTCCTTCCCTGCCGCCAGCACATCCAAATAGATCTTCTCGTGCAGGTTGTGAGGCACCGCCACATACACCACCTCCACCGCCGGATTCGCCAGCAGTTCATGGTAGTCACCCGTGATTTGCGTGCAGGAAGGCACCCCGCGGAACCAGTTCCGCACGTCCTCCACGAGGTCCGCCACCGCCACCAGCTCCGGCATCACCTCCACATCCGTCAGGGCGCACCAGCGGGCAAACGCGCTCGCCATTTCCCGGCCCATGAGGCCACCGCCGATGATTCCGATGCCGACTTTCTTCATGCTGATGAGGTTGGTTTAAAGGTTGGGGTCGCCTGCGACCGGGCGCGACGAGACAACAGCCCCCTTCCCGCATCAACCGCAAATCCGGCCACATTTCGTTTGCTACCGCCCCGGAGACCACTACTCTCCGCCCCCTCAAAAACCTGAGCCCGCCCGTCCCTACCCATATGAGAGCTGACCTCGTCGAAGAAGCCGCCAAGCACATCACTGAGTATCCGATCTTGATCAATCTCGTCTCCAAGCGGGTCCGTCAGATCGCCTCCGGTCGTTCTCCCCTCGTCGATCGCCGTCCTGGCCTCCGTGATGCCGACCTCGCCCTCCTCGAGATCATTCAGGGCAAGATCACCCCGCTGAACATCGACGACAACTGATCCCCTTCCGGCACGCCGGCCAGATCATCGTTTCCCAAATGGGTCCCGTGCGCCGCATCGGACCCATTTTTTATCCCTCGCATGTCCGAGATCGCCTCCAACCGCAAAGCCCCGCGCGACTACCATATCCTCGAGACCTACGAGGCCGGCCTCGAGCTGCGTGGCACCGAGGTCAAATCCATCCGCCAGGGCCACATGAACCTCTCCGACGCCTTCGCCCGCGTCGAGCGCGGCCAGGTCTGGCTCTACGGCTGCGACATCAAACCCTACGACAAGGCCAGCCACGAGACCCACGAGCCACGACGCTCCCGCCGCCTGCTCCTTCACAAGCGCGAGATCATGAAGCTCGACGCCGCCGCTCACCAGAAGGGTCTCGCCCTCCCCGTGCTCAAGGCCTACTGGAAAGGCCCGCGCATCAAAATCCAGATCGCCGTCGGCAAAGGTAAAAACAAGGCCGACCAGCGTCACGACCTCAAAGAGAAGGCCGAAAACCGCGAGGCCGCCCGCGTCGTCGCCGCCTTCAACGACCGCTCGAAGCGCTAAGCGCCTCGTTTGACATTTCGAAACTCGGAACGGCTGACGCTCTACTTCCAAACATTCCCTTGCCCGCACCTCAAATCGCGGCAGAAAGCCTTCCACATCATGGAAAAGCTCATCGTCCACGGCGGCACCCCGCTCAAAGGCCGCGTCAACATCAGCGGCTCGAAAAACAGCTCACTGCCCATTCTTGCCGCCACCCTTCTCACCAAGGACACCTGCACCATCCGCCGCGTTCCCGACCTTTCGGACACCAATTACATGCTGCAAATCCTCGGCGAGCTCGGAGCCGAGGTCGAGCGAGCCTCCGGCGTCGTCGTCGTGAAGGCCGAGAAGATCAAATCCATCGCCCCTTACGACCTCGTGCGGAAGATGCGAGCCTCCATCTGCGTGCTCGGGCCTCTCACCGGCCGTTTGAAAAAATGCACGGTCTCCCTGCCCGGTGGCTGCGTCATCGGCGACAGGCCCGTTGACCTCCATCTCAAAGGCCTCGAAGCCCTCGGAGCTCAAATCATCGTCGATGGCGGCGACATCCATGTGAACGCCAAAAAGGGCTTCAAAGGCGGCCCCATGAATTTGATGGGCAAACACGGCTCCACCGTCCTCGGCACCGACAACGTCATGATGGCCGCTGTGCTCGCCAAAGGCACCACCATCATCGAAGGCGCTGCCGCCGAGCCCGAAGTCGAAGACCTCGCCAACTTCCTCATCAAAATGGGCGCCAAGATCGAAGGTGCCGGCACCAACCGCATCGTCATCGAAGGCGTGAAGGAACTCCACGGCGCCGAGCACATCGTCATCCCCGACCGCATCGAGGCCGGCACCTTCCTCGTCGCCGGTGCCATGCTTGGCGACGGCGTCACGCTCAAGCGAGTCATGCCCGAGCACATGAAAGCCATCACCGATGCCATGGTGAAATGCGGCTTCCCGCTCGAAATCACCAAGGACAGCATCACCGTCCGCCCCAATCCAAACGCCAAGGGCTTCGACCTCACCACCCTCTGCTATCCCGGCTTCCCCACCGACATGCAGGCGCAGTTCTGCTCCCTCGCCTGTGTCATCCCGGACACCAGCACCATCACCGAGACCATCTTCCCGCAGCGCTTCATGCACTGTGCTGAAATGAAGCGCATGGGAGCCAATATCGACCTGCAAGGCGCCACCGCACGCATCCGTGGTGGTGTGCCCATGAAAGGCGCACCCGTCATGGCCTCCGACCTCCGCGCCTCCGCCGCCCTCGTCCTCGCCGGCCTCGTCGCCGAAGGCAAAACCGAGATCAACCGCCTCTACCCCATCGACCGCGGCTACGAACACCTCGACGACAAACTCGCCGCCCTCGGCGCCAACCTTGAACGCGTTCGCGGCTGATTACGCGAATTCGTGATGGGCAGGAGTTGTGAGGAAAGACTCCGTGCCGGCGTTTAGCTGGCATCACCATGAGCGCCCATTTCTCCCCTGCCTCCCGTCGTGCCTTCCTACAGACTTCCGCCGCCGCGTTTGGCTTTCAAGTTGTCCCGGCGCATGTCGTGCGGGCGCAAAGTGGCTCACGAGCACCTTCGGAGAAGATTCGCATCGCGGTGATCGGCTGTGGTGGACGTGGCGCGGTCGATTTGCAGGGAGTTTCGGGCGAGGAGATCGTCGCGCTGTGTGATGTGGACGACAATCGTGCGGCGAAGAGCTTTGAGGCGCATCCGAAGGCAAAGCGCTTCAAGGATTTCCGCCAGATGTTCGACAAGATGGGCCATGAGATCGACGCGGTGGTCGTCGCGACGCCGGATCACACGCATGCGGCGGCCTGTCTGCCGGCGCTTCAGCTCGGGAAGCATGTGTATTGCGAAAAACCGCTCGCACACACGGTGCAGGAGGTGCGGCGCATGCGAAAGGCCGCGCTGGAGTCGAAGGTCATCACGCAGGTGGGCAATCAAGGCCACTCTTCTCACACGATCCGGCTGTTTGTCGAAATGGTGCAGGCGGGAGCCATTGGAAACATCACGGAGATTCACGCAGGCTGCGATGCTTTCCGCGATGTGTATTGCCGCATCGGCAAAGCCGCATCGCCACCCACCGAGGTGCCGAAGGAGCTCGACTGGGATCTATGGATGGGGCCTTTGAAAGAACACGCGTATGAGCCGGCGGCGGTGCCCTTCGCGTGGCGCGGCTTCAGCGCGTATGGAAACGGCTGCATCGCGGACTGGGTCTGCCACATCGTCGATCCGAGCTACTGGGCACTCGACCTCGGCTCGCCGACGGCCATCACCGCCGAGGTCACTGGCTATGATCCGGTCAAAGATGCCGCGCATTACCCCAAAGGCAGCCGCATCACCTATGAGTTCGCGGGCAAGGGCACACGCGGCCCGGTGAAGCTCGTGTGGCACGATGGCGAGATGTCGATTCCGACGCCGCCGGAGCTGGAGGAGGACAAGCGCAAGGTCGTGGGCATCGGCGCAGTCATCATCGGTGACAAAGGCAAGATCATGCATGGCTCGCACGGCGCGGGCAGCGTGCGCATCATCCCGGAGTCGAAGATGAAGGCCTTCACCATGCCCAAGGAGACGCTGCCACGCGTCGAGAAAGGCGATCACCACAAAGACTGGCTCGATGCGATTCGTGCAAACCGCCCCGCAGGATCGCCTTTCGAATACGGCGGTGCTTTGAGCGAGATCGGCCTGCTGGGCATGATCGCCATCCGTCATCCCGGCCAGCGCCTCGAATGGGACAACGACGCCGTCGCTTTCAAGAACGCACCGTCCGCGAATGCGCTGCTCGACAAGGAGTATCGCCCGGGCTGGGGCGTGTGAGAACCTGCATGATGCGTCTTGCATGAAATGGCTCGTCCTGGCTCTTTGCCTCACGTCAGCATCCGATTCGCGGGCTGCTCAGCCTCCAGTTGAATTGGCAGGAACTTTGAAAAAGGCCGATTGGCAAAGCAGCCTTCGACTCGATTTGCAGCGCCCTCTCGATCCACGCCTCGCGAAGCTCGACACGGGTGACATCGCGCAATGCGGGCTTTTTCGCGGAAAAACGCATCTCGTGCGCAGCGCGGCGGAGGTGCGCGGGCTTTTTGGCAAACTGATGCCGGGTGACCAGCTCGTGCTCGCGGCGGGCGAGTGGAAGGGTGCGCGGTTTACCTTTGAGGCACATGGCACGATGGACGTGCCTGTCCTGATCCGGCCGGAGAAGCCCGGCGGGGTCGTTTTCACCGGCGAATCGGCCGTGCGCTTTCATGGCGAGCATTTGGTGGTGCATGACCTCGCGTTTCGCGGCATCACGCCATCGCAAAACAACACCGTCGTCTTCGCCGTCGGCAATGGTGAGGCGAAACCTGCGGATCATTGCCTCTTTCACCGCCTGCGATTCGAGAACTGCGGCTCAACCAATCCCGCCGACCGCACGAAGGTGCATCTGTGGCTCATGTCGATGCGAGGTCGTGGAAACACGGTGGCGCGCTGCACCTTCCGCAGCCTGCAAAACATCGGCCAGATGCTCGGAGCCGCGGAAATGCCGCTCAACGGCCTCCAGCAACTGCATGTGCTCGACAACCAGTTCATCGACCGCCCTCATCTCGACCATCAAAACGGCTACGAAGTGCTGCAAATCGGCTGGAGCGGCGCCCGCGCATGTCCCACTGGCACGCTGATCCAGGGAAACACCTTTGAGCGCTGCGATGGCGAAAATGAGCTCATCACGCTGAAGGCCTCCGACATCGTCGTGCGCGACAATCGCTTCGTGGCGAGCCAGGGCGTGCTCTGCCTGCGCACCGCACGGCGGGCGCTCGTGCAGGGCAATGTCTTCGACGGCCAGGACCGCGAAAACACCGGCGGCCTCCGCTTGCAGGGCGATGGCCATGTCGTCATCGGCAACACCTTCCGTCACCTGCGCAAACCGAAGGACTACTACCACTGGCCCATCTCGCTCATGGCCGCCGACCTCGAAACCTACGGCGAAACCGATCAACTCAGCGGCTACGGCCGTGCTCAAAACATCCTCATCGTCCAAAACCGCTTCGAGCATTGCGACAAGCGCATCGCCGCCGGCATCTTCCTGCGCCCCGACTACCCCCTGCTGCCGAAAAACATCCGGGTGACGCAAAACACCTTCACTGGCACCAACGCCAAAACTGCCTTCGACTTCATCGCCACCGATCCGGGCGGCCAACTGTCGGCCGAGCTTCACGAGCATGACAATGTGTTCGAGCCGTGATCAGTTGATCCATCCGAAATGAAATCCCTGTTTTTCATCCTCTTGCTCATCTGCGCGTGCGCCTGTCGTGCTGGCGACCCTGCCACCCTGATGACCACACGCGGCAGATTGCTGCTCAGCGAGGACTTTGAGAAGCCGCTCGCGGCTTTCACCGGCAAGCCGGCGGGTTTTGCGAGTGGCTTTGAAGGATGGAAATACAACGCAGGGCCTGCCACGGGCAAATCCGGCATGTGGCGGCAGGCGGACCGATGCTTCACGGGCATCGAGAGCCCGGTGGCGCATCATCCGGCGACGGCTTCGCACGGCATGAGGTTCCAAAATGCCATCATTCAGTGCGAGGTGCGGCTCAACGACGTGCCTGCCGAGGGGCGGCAGTATCGCAGCTTCTTTATAAAGGCCACGGACGAGAAAGACTACGTCTGCGCGGTATTCGGCAGCACGAGCGGCATCAACACGCTCGCCTACGACAACGAGCACGCTGATCCGAAGACGAAACAACGCGCCAAACTGCCCGCGGTGGCGCTCAGCTCGCCAGGCAAGCTCGACGAGTGGCGCACGGTCGTGCTCGAAATCTATGGCGACGAACTCGTGGCCACGCTGGACGGCCGCAGCATCACATTGAAGAGCCCGCTAATCGCCGCTCCGAAGCACAGCATCATGCTCGGAGCAGGCACCGAGGCCAGTTTCCGCCACCTGCGTGTATGGGAGGCCCTGCCGAATGCCCAGTGGGAGCAGAATCGAGCTGTTTTGCCGAAGAAGAAGTGAGCCCGGCCCACGTTTCAGAGGGCCATGAGAGCGCTCTCCATCTTCGCTTGCCTTGTTCTGGTCAGTGCCCACGCGGCAGATGATGTGCCGTCCATCAGCACCGGGTTGCGAGTGGCGACATGCGGGCACAGCTTTCATGTGTTCACCTACAAGCAGGTGGAGCAAATCGCGGCCTCGGCGGGCCTGAGGCATCAACTGGCGGGAATTTCGAGCATCGGTGGCTCCACGGTGCAAAAGCACTGGGATGTGCCGGAAGACAAAAGCGCGGTGAAACAGGTGCTGAAGGCTGGAGGAGCGGATGTGCTCACGCTTTCGCCGATCTGGCTGCCGGATGACGCGATCGAGCAGTTCGTGAAGCTAGGCATCGAGCACAATCCGGCACTGCGCATCACGGTGCAGGAGTATTGGATGCCGAATGACGAATATGAGCCGGTCTATCCGCTCCAGACGAAAAAGAAGGTCGATCACAATGCCACGGACCTCACCAAGCTCCGCGACGCCACGCAGCGCTATGCAAAGGACATCGAGGACTACGTCAAAGGCATCAACCAACGCCTCGGCAAGGACGCGGTGCTCATCGTGCCAGTCGGCATGGCTGCGGTGACGCTGCGGGAGAAGATCATTAAGGGCGAGGCACCGGGCCTGAAGCAGCAGAGCGAGCTCTTCCGCGACAATTGGGGCCATGCGCAGCTCCCGCTCCAGCTTCTTTCCAGTTACTGCCACTATGCCGTGATCTACCGGAAGAGCCCCGTCGGCCTGCCCGTGCCGCCGGCTTTTCGCACGCTCAAAGACATGAGCGATGATGACAAGGCGAAGCTCAACACCCTGCTCCAGCAGATCGCCTGGGACACGGTGAGAGCGCATCCGATGAGCGGGATCACGAAGGGGTGAGAGGGTTTCATCAAGCCTTCGCCAGCACGACCTCGTAGCCGTAGATCTCGCGGAAGAGATCGCACTTCGAGTCGATGGCGATCTGCTCGATGGTGTTGTCATCGACGCCCTGGGTGAGGATGCGCAGGCGAGGACCTTCGGGGCGGAGCTGGATGGATTTGATGCGCTGGGCGTGGCTGCGGTCGAGCGAATCGGCGATGCGCAGCAGCGCGGCGAGCTTCAGCACGATCATGCGGTCCTCGCGGCTGAGGTCGGAGAAGGTGGGATGATTCGGCTCCGGATTGTAACGGCGGTGGTAGCGGGCGAGCAGCGCCACGAGCTCGCGGTCCTGCGTGCTGAGACCGAAGATTTCCGTGTGCAGCAGGATGTAGAGACTGTGCTTGTGATGCTCCCGCGGGCTGATGAACATGCCCACCTCATGCAGCGTGGCGGCCACGCGGAGCACGAGCTCATACTTGGGATCGAGCCCGTGCAGGTGCTGGAGCTCGCGGAAGAGCTGCTGGGCAAACAGAGCGACGTGATCGGCGTGCTTGCGGTCGGTTTTATACCTCAAACCGATCTCGCAGGCGGACTGCATGACTTCTTCCTGGAACACTGCGGTGCGCGAACCAGCGGTCATGAGGTCGAGCATGAGCTCGAAGTGGAAGTCGCCCTCCGGGACCCAGATGGATTGATCGCCGAAACGCTTCGCGAGGGCGAGATTCGTCTGCAAGGCGGGCACGATTCCCTCGCCGCCGGTGTAGTGCACATGCAGCTCACGCACGAGCTGGTCGGGGCTCATGCGGGCGAGCTTTTCAGTGAGACGGGCGAGATCGTCCTCACGCACTTGATAGGACCCTTGGCGGCCTTTGGTGAGCCTGGGAGCCACGCTCTGGATTTCCGCGCCGATGGCCACGTGGTGGTCGATTTTGTGCCCGGAGTAGTCCTGGGCGAGGTGATCGACGACACCGCGAATCTGCTCCTCGAGATGCACCATGACCTGCGGAGCCATGTCATCGCTGCCGGAGACGGCTTCACGGGCGCGAAAGATGCCGAGACGGTAGTTCGAGTAGGCCGCGAGGCGTCCCTGGTCGAAGTACATGGCGCGGGTGTTTCCAGGGCCGATGTGGGTGACAAAGGTGCGGCCTTCAGCGAGTCGCGGGTTCTTTTGCAGGAGGCGCTGGGCGATCTGGAAGACAAGGCGCGTCATGCTGCCATCGTCGATGAGCGCGGGCGTGATGCCGGTCTGGATCTGGAGGCGGTTGAGGAAGATCTCGTGGTTCGAGGCCTCGGCGAGGATGTTGGTCGTGAAGAGCCGCACCTGGGCCAGCGGGATGCCCAGCTCACGAGTGGTCTGCAAAAAGTCCCGCAGGATGGCCACCGCCTGCTCGACGGTGCTCCGCGTGATGCTGCCGCCGCGGAAGATATCCCGCGCCAGCGGCAGCGGACGGTCGAGATACTCCACATCCTCCCGCTGAAGCCTTTCCGCACCTCTCAAGCCGAGCACCATCGAGACCGAGGCCGCGCCGACGTAGATGACGGCATGCTCGGGAGCGGGGGTGGAGGGAGTTTTCGTTGTGGGCAGGGACATGGAGGAATGACGAATGGAGAATGACGAATGATGAAACAAGGCGGAATGACGATTCTTCGTCATTCGAGCACTCGTCATTTGGCATTGCGGAGCCAGGCGACGCTTCCCGCGGCCACCGCCTGCCCGCCGAGCTTGGCGATGGTGTATTTGACGCCTTTGGCGAGTTCGGGGATGGCGTAGCGCTCGACTTCTTCTTTGAGGAGCTGGATGTAGAGGCCGGGGAGTTCCTCGACGAGGCCGCCGCCGAGGGTGATCTGATCGGGGGCGAAGAGATTGACGATCATCGCCACGCCCATGCCGAGGTAGCGCACGGAGTTGCGGAAGAGGATCATGGTGGCTTCCTCGCCGCCACGGAAGGAAGCGGCGAGAGCCTTGCTGCGGATGTCACGCAGAGCGCCTTGCGTCTTGCGGTCGAGCTCCGGTGCCTGGCCACGGTAGCAGGCCACCCCGGCGGCGGAAGCCAGCGCGAGGCGGCTGGTGAGATCTTCGAGGATCACAGCTCCAAATTCCGTGCTGCCCAAATGCGTGCCGGGAAGCATCACATTGCCCAATTCCATGGCGGAGATGGTTTTGCCCATGACGAGCTTGCCATCATACACAAAGCCCGCGCCCACGCCGGTGCCGGGGAATACGCCGAGCAGCGATCGTGCGCCCTTGCCAGCGCCGAGGACATACTCGCCGTAAGTGCCCGCATCGACGTCGTTCAACACGGCGACAGGAGCCTTGAACTCGGTTTCGAGGATTTTGCGCAGCGGCATGTTCTTCCAGCCGAGATTCGGCGCGAAGAGGAGAACACCCTTCTCCGGATTCACGAGGCCGGGGCAGCCGATGCCAATGCCCTGGATGCCTTTCGGGTTCACGCCGGCATTCTCAATGGCTTCGTGGATGGCGTTGAGGATCTTCTTTTTGCCTTTCAACTGGCCGTCGCTGCCATTGGTGGATTTGCGGGCGCTGCCGAGCACTTTGTAGTTCTTGTCGAGCACCGTGGCCATCATCTTCGTGCCGCCGAGATCAAAGCCGATCCAGAAGGGCACATTGAGGATTTTCTTTTTGGGGGCCTTGGCGGGTTTGGGAGCAGTTTTCTTGGCGGGCATGATCATCCATGACACACGGGGCGAAGCCTCCCGGCAAGTGACAATTGGATTTCATCGCTGCTCACGCCAAGACAAGCTGCGCGGCGAGCATTTCACGCGCAGCTGCGAGGCCTTTGTAGCGAGCGAGCGCCTCATCCATCGTCTCCAGCGCATGACGAATCCTCGCGGCCAGCCCCGGCATCGCGGCGAGGTGATCGAGGCGGTGATTGGACACGCGGATGCCAAAAAGGATCGCCTGCGTGGCGGGCAGCCGCGTGATGAACTGCCGCTCCAGCCGCACCCAGGTGGTATCGAGCGTGGCAGAGGCATCGAGACGCTTCACGCGGCATGCGGGATGATGATTCAGCGCGGGATCAGCGGCGAGGCCCCAGTTATCCCGCTCCCACGCGGCCAGTGGGGACACTCGGGATAGAAACGTGCTGATCGAGGCGCCGAGCGCTGGTTGCAGACCGGGCACTGGCGCATGCACCTCATGCAGGGGCCGCCCGATCTTTTCCTCCAGTCCCCAGCCGGAGGGAAAAATCACCGCGCCACCCAGCACGGGATGCGCACGCGTCGCATCGCCGGAAAGGACAAGCCAGTCAGGCTCCAAGGTGGCCGCTGCCTGCTCCGGTGTCGCCTCAGGCCGGTGGAGTGTGCCCATGATCCACGCGAGGGCTTCACGCACCTCTTCGCGACCTTCCGGCAGGAGGCAAAGATGACGCTCTGGATGCTCCGCCAGCCATCGGCTGCGCTCCGCCAGTGTTTCCACCGCGTCCTCGGAATTCTGCCAGTAACCCACCGCATCTCCTGAGCGCAGATTCATCGCCAGACGATGACTGGCATCAGGAAAAAGGCGGAACCAATCGAAGGCGGGCATGGGTGAAAAAGAATTCTTACTCTCAATCAACCGTCATGCCAGCTTCCACTCGATCAAGGGTTGATCGTCACGCCGAGCTTGAAGAACCTCGCGGGCTGTCCGCTGATCTGCGGGTAGGGAACGCAGACCGCTTCATAAACGCCGTCATCGGCGAGAATGGTGGGCGTGACGGCGCTCGGCTCCCAGGTGCCGAGAGTGGCGCTGAAGTGCGGTGTGTAG
>JBKCXA010000710.1:0-5464 GCA_046316935.1 Prosthecobacter sp. | reverse complement strand
AGTGCGGGAGACGTCTCGCGGGCTCTCCTGCGCTCTGTCAGAGCGCCAGCCTCCTTGGCGGTATAAACCCAGGCTCTTCGAGCCTGGGCTGGATTCCCTGGACCTTTCAGGTCCGTGGCAGGCGAAAGCCAAGTGGGTTTTGAAGCCGCGCTCAACGTAGGCGCATTCGCCAGAATGCGGTGAAGGTTTGGCCAGGTTGAGAGCGGACTTGCGGCGTTCATGTCACTTCGAGGCCGGTGGCGTGATTTTGATGGTGCCCGGCACGGTCAAGGTGCTGCCTTGAGGCACGACGAGACGAAGCGGATCACCCGCACGCGGAGTCGGAAGGTTGATCACATTGCCACTCACACCTGGCACGAGGATGGCCTGACCATTGTTGAGCATGGTCGTGTTCGAAATCGAGTTGGAACCGGTAACGCCATTCTGCGTGATGAACGTGTTCGCCATCGTCTGCGCGGCATTGCGGTAGGTCTGCCAGGTGGTGCCGCGGGCATTGTTCCCGTCATTGAGTGTAAAGTTGGCGTTTCCCTGAATGTAGAGATCCGGCGCATTCCAGCGCTGCCCCTGCTCCCGAAGCGTGCGGGCATTGTCGAGGAAGATCTTCTCTGCCTCCTTCACCTTGCCTTCATCGCTCAGCTTCACGGCGATCATCTGCCGTTCGACACCGATTTGCTTCGCCACCTCGACGAGGATGGGCGTGATGGCGTTCTTTTCGACTTCCGCTTCGTTGTCCACACGCGAGGCAGTGCTGCGGGCGGCGATCAGACGCGGCGTGGTGTCGTTGTTCTCGCGATAGCTCACCTCGATGTCGCCGATGAGCTGGTCCGTCGTGCCCGCCGGTGCCTCGACTTCGATCAGCGCATACTTTTCCTGCCCTTCACGGAGCTGATTCATCATCACCTCGACCACACCACCGCGGATGCTGGCCTCTCGACCGAGCACGCGCACGGGGCGCACGCCCTCGGGGCAGGTCACCTTCACCTTCAGCTCCTGCGCCACGACGGAGAGGATGTCGCCAAACTCCTCGGTGAAGACGGCGGCGAGTTCCGACGGCTCTTTGATGAAGGCGTGGTTCCCATCGCTGTGCTGGGCGAGCTGCGCCATGAGTTGCTCGTTGTATCCCAAACCGAGACCGATGGTGGTCACGGAGATGCCCTCTTTGCCGAGCGAGAGGCCGTAGCGCCCCAGCTCGTCCGCTGATTGCGGCCCCACATTCGCCTGACCATCGGAAAGCAGCACGATGCGGCTGACCATGTGCGGCGATTTGAACTTCCGCAGTTCCTCCGCGCCCTTGCTCACACCAGCGAAAAGGGCGGTGCTGCCTCCCACCTCGATCTTGCGGATGGCCGCGATGACTTCCTCTCGCGAGGTGAGCTTCGTGGCCGGCACCACGGTCATGACGGAGGTGTCAAAGGCCACGACCGAGACGATGTCATCGCCTCCCAGCCGTTCGATGGCCGCCACGGCCGCCTCGCGGGCCTGGTGGATTTTTTCGCCACCCATCGAGCCCGAGCGGTCGAGCACGATGGCAACATTGGCGGGCGGGCGGTTCGGTTTGGCGTCTTTCGGTGCCTCGAGGCCGGTGAGGCCCACTTTGAGGTAGGTGGTGTGCTTTTTGCCCGAAGGCAGCTTCGGGTGGGCGAGATCGACCCGCACCTGCACACGCCCGTTTTCCGCCGCGGAAGCGGCTGCGAGCATGCCCAGGCACAGATGGAAGGCGAAGAGGATCGTTTTCATGATATGGCAGTGTTGGTTTGAGTTCGTCCCAGATCGGACGCCCCCAGCCTCGCCGCCTGCCGCTAGTATGAGTCAACGCACCGTGACGTGTCCGTAAAGGTTCGGTAACGATTTTTAACGGCTCATGCCTCAATCCCGGCTCAAACCGGCCTGGAAGAGAAATTCTGTCTCCGGCGGCTGATCGAGCGCCTTCGTGATGCCCTCGCTGAAATCCTCCCAGCAGTCCAATTCTTGGACATGGCTCTGGCTGCTACTGCCAGACGAAGTCCCCAGCCGATAGCTGCCGCAGTGGCCGCTGTGACGGTGTTGCCAGTCGGCTTCATTTCCGGCCTTGGCTGTCCCCGTTTGGAGGCGAGCGATGACCTCGACACCTGTGAGATCGTTTTCACGCGAGGCCTCGAGGGCGATTCCGCGCACGCCCGAGGGCCGCACCTTGGCAAACCACACCAGCAGTTCCGGAATGGTCTGTGCACTGAAGCGAGTGCTTTCCAAGGAACGGAGCTTGATCGCGAGCTCGCTGCTTTCGGGTAATTCACCTCCTTTAATGCTCACACGCACGATCTTCAAAGCATCAGCAGCAGGCAGTTTGGGGCCGGGCGGCGGCGGTGTAGGAAGAAGTGGTTGCGAGTGCTCTTTGCGCCAAAGATTCGCCGCGGCGATGCGCTCTGCGTGACGTTGACGGCGGCCGGCTTTCGGCGTGAAGGCAAAGCGTGCTGGAGCGAGCTCATGCAACGCACGGAGCGCGAATTCGCCGATGCTGGCCTCGCCGTAAGTGAGCTCCGGGCCGCCGCCGGAGATGCCGTAGTCGGTTGTCGTGTCCTCCAAAGCCGTGACGAGCAATGCGATGGCACGCGTGAGGGCGGCGTCCTCGGGTTTGCGGGGCACTGCATGGCTGTCAAAGCTATGAGTGCGCGGTTTCTGGGCCATGCATTCGCCGATCTTTTCCACGATCTTGAGTCGCTGGCCCGGACCGCAGGCCTCCCAATCGCGGATGAGTGCCTGCACCGCACGATCACTGCCCTGGCAGGCAAGCATGTCAGCCATGGTCTCGAATGGATCATCAAAGCTTTCTTTGCTGCTTTGATACACGGACCACTCGCGCAGGAGGACGAGAAGCGCGTCGGGATGATCCCGATTGAGCAGGCGTGCGGCCGCGTCCAGCCGGACCTCCAAGTTGCCATGCTCTTTCATCAGCGTGACGATCGCCGCGATGCTTGGCGGGCTGTCGAGAGTGTTCAGCTCGTCGATGAACTGGCGCACAAGCCAAGGCGTGGACGCTTTGGCAGTGCCAGCCAGGATGGCAGGCTCGACGGCTTTCGGATCGGCGGCCTTCAATTGCTCCACCAGTGCCCGCGGCGAGGTCTTGCCTTCGGAAAGGCTGTCCACGAGCATCTGCTTGAGACCCTTCTTTTGATAGTCCGCCAGCCAGGCCCGCGCGGCTTTTTGGACGGCGAGCATTTTGTCCTCGTTCGACATGTAGCCGGAGGTGGAGGCGGGGGAGTAGAAATCCTGGCCTGTCATGCGGCTGAGGATTTGCTGGGCGCAGTCGCCGATGGTCAGGATCGTGTGCGAGAAGTGGAAGTCCCGATGAAAACCCACCGAGCGTGAAAAGCGGTCATCGGTGAGAGCTTCGATCAGTGCAGGAGCGGCCGGGTAGCCGATTTTGAGGAGTTGATGCCCTGCGCTTTTGCCTTCCGAGCCATAACCCAAAACATCGCACCAGCCGGGCTGCATCATTTGATGGCCGTTTTGATCCCGCAGCAGCCAGATGAGCTCGGCAATGCGTTTTTCGAGGGGCAGTGCATCGATTCGAGCCTGGGTCAGCGGCGGGTGTTGGGCGTCCTCGGCCACCATGCGTTCGAGCATGGCGATGGTGGCCTTGGCGCGTTCGATGTGCTCGCAGCGCGGGAACAGCTTCACGATGCGGCGAAAGGCCTCCAAGACTTGCTCGCGAGGTTCGAGCTTGCCACTGCCCCCCCAAGAACTCGTGGAGAGCGAGCCACCACCCATGCGCAAAACGGCATCCCACATCGCGGCGTGACCGAGTTCGATCTCGATGGTCTCGCGCATGGGTTTAGTGGGCTTCGGGCTTTGCCAACTGCTGTGCCAGGCCGTCAATTTCTCCGCCTCGGCATAGAGCTGGGCGGCCAGATCGCTCTCACCGCGTCTCCAGCAGAAATACGAGAGGGCGAAGGTCTCGGTCTTGTGGCCGAGGTGGGCACCGAAACGGCGAAAACCATCCTTGGAAGGGTTTTTCAAAGCTTTGAGCTGCTCGGCGGCCCATGCGCCAAAATCGCGTTCTTCAAAAGTGCCACGAATCTCAAACTCGGTGTTGCTGACACCTCTTTGCATCCGTTTCACCGTCAGATCCGGCAGCAACACGGAAAAGTGGTTGTCCTCGTCGTCGAGGATGAAGCCGTGCATCTTGCGGGTTCCGCCTTCATCTCCGTTCAGCGAGTCGAACGTCTGCTTTACCTCGGCCCACTCGGCGTCCTTCACCTCCGGGAAGCCAAGCGTGGCAAACCAGTCGTAGCAAACGCGGGCTTCATCAGGCAGTGGGACGGCTCGCAGAAGGCCGGCGAGCATGACCAGAAACAGTGAGGCGTGCGTTTTCATGGGCAATGAGGGAGATTGCGGTATCGAGCACGCTGGAGGCAAGATTTTCTTGGGCCGCCGGCAGGTGGAAAGGCTCGGTGGGGGAGGTCGGCTGAACATGGGTCTTTCAAACTACCGCAAGGTTCTTGGAATCATTCTTGACCCACTAAGAGCGAATCCGGTATCCTCCGATATTGCTGAAAATCAGGCCGAAACTGCGGTCGCAGCTTTTCCCGCTCTCCAACCCCGATCAAGCCATGCGCCCCTACCACGCACGCTTTCTTAGCCTCGTCGCGTCTTCGATGCTTTTTGCCAGCGGAGCACACGCGGGCACGGATAACTTCAGCACCGGGCCCGGCCAGGGCACCCCCGACGGGCTCTGCGATGTGTGGCAGATGCTTTACAATGGCTGGGGCCTCGTGACGACGGATGACACGGACAATGATGGCTGCTCGAACGTAATCGAGTCCATCTCCGGCACCGATCCGCGCAAGGCGGGAGATTGCCTCAAAATCGGCAACACGATCGTTTCGGCGGGCACAGTGGTCTTCACCTTCGACGCGGAGCGGGGGAAGAAGTATCGCGTGATCTCGGCGGACCTGCCGAATGCGCCTGCGGGCGACTGGCAGCCGGTTGCAGGCAGCGAAAAAGTGCCGACGGTGAACAATCCGGGTGAGACGATCGTGGTGACCAAGCCGCCGGGAACGAAGAAGTTCTACAAGCTGGAGGTCACGGACCAGGACTTGGACAACGACGGCCTTTCCGACTGGGCGGAGGGGAAGCTGGGCAGCGATCCCACGCAGGCCACGAGCGCGACGAATGCCTCCGGCGGCGTGGCGAGTGATGCAGACACGCTCGCCTCGCTGATGTCGATCACGATCACGCCGGGGGTGGTGGATGCTTTTGAAAAGGAAGGCACCGCGGCGACGGTGAAGGTGCAGCGCAGCGTGGGCACGATGCCGCTGAACATCACTCTCAACGGCCTCCCGGGAGCCACAGCACCGACGAAGGCGAGCGCCACGACGGGCGAGTTTGTGTTCAAGAGACTTTCGAAAACCACGACTTAGACGTTGAACCTGCCAGAAGGAGCGGGGTTGCGCGAGCCTTATGAAGTAGCGAAGGTCGTGCCTGT
>JBKCXA010000709.1:0-2117 GCA_046316935.1 Prosthecobacter sp. | reverse complement strand
GTACGCCACTTCGGCGGTCTGAGCACCACAGCGACGATTTCACTCTCCGCCGCGCCCGTGAACTACGTGTGGACGAGCGCCACGAGGGGAAACTGGTCCACCGGCACAAATTGGCAGAGCAGCGCCGCGCCCACGAGCACGCGCGGTGCCTCAGTGCAGTTCGTCACCGGTCAAACCCTGGCTGCGGGCAGCACGTCGGCCACGAACGACATCGCGGGCATCTTCCAGATGAACAATCTCACGCTGGCAGGCACCAGCACCGCCGCGATGACCGCGACCATCACCGGCGGCACCTTCCAGCTTCTCAACAACGGCACCACGCTGCCCACCGTGAACCTCACCGGCACAGGCACGACCTTGATCTACAACATCAACACACCTGTCTTCCTCGGAGCCGACGCCACCTTCAATGCCACCAACACCGGCACCTTCATCTTCAATGGCGATCTCAGCGGTGCGGGCGGCGTGATTCGCAACAGCACGAGCAGCAAGCTCATTCTCGCTGGCACCAACAGCTACACTGGCGATACCACGATCAATGCGGGCACGCTGCAAATCGGCAACGACGCAGCAACCGGCAGCCTCGGCACCGGCGATGTGATCAACAACGGCACGCTGCGTTTTGACAGCACCGGCACGCTCAACGTGCCGAATGCCATCACCGGCACTGGCGGCGTGCAAATTGACTGTCCGATCAATGCGGGCACCGTCGTCTTCAGCGGCACGAACACCTTTGATGGCGGCGTGAATGTCAGCGGCGACACTTTGCGCATCACGAACAGCACCGCGCTCGGCGATGGCACGAAGACGGTGACGCTCAGCAACGGCACTGCAGGCGCTCCGCATTTGAATCTCGATGGCAGCAGCGATCCCATCGAATTGCCCGCCACCATCAGCTACAACACAAGCAGCGCCACCGGCGCCATCATCAACGAAGCAGGCGACAACACCATCTTTGGTCCCATCAACCTGACTGGCGGCGGTGGTGATACCAAGATCCTCTCCAATGCCGGCACGCTCACGCTCAGCGGACCCATCGCACCCATTGCCACGGGCCGAAATCTGCTGCTCGATGGCGCAGGCTCCGGGACCGTCACCAGCGTCATCAGCAATGGCAGCGGTGCGAATGTGCTGCTCGGCGTGAACAAACAAGGCGCGGGCACCTGGACGCTCGCAGCGAACAACTCGCACGGCGGAACCACCACCGTCAGCGCGGGCACGCTCGTCATCGCGCATCCCAATGCGCTCGGCAGCGGCGGCTTGCAGTTTGGAAGCACGGCTGGAGCCACCAGCATCACCTCCGGCGCCGTGCTCGATTTGAATGGTCAACCAAGCGTCAATGAAGTCATTACGGTCAGAGGCACCGGCATCAGCAGCGGCGGTGCTTTGATCAATAGCAGCCCAAATGCCGCGAGCGTCGCCAGCGGCCTTGTTTCGAGCATTTCCACGACGGCTGGTGGTGTTCACAGCACCGTGCCCGATGTCACCCTCACCGGCGGTGGAGGCTCCGGTGCGACTGCCGTGGCCACTTTGGGCCTCAGCGCGGCCAGTTTCAGCATTGCAGGCGGCACCACGGTCTATTCCACCGCGCCCACGGTCACCATCACAGGCGGTGGCGGCAGCGGAGCCACTGCGACGGCGGTTTTGACCAGCGGCGTCGTTTCTGGCATCACCATCACGAATGCTGGTGTGGGCTACACCTCCGCTCCCACGATTGCCTTCAGCGGCGGCACCATCACCACTGCAGGCACCAATCCCACAGGCACGGGCAACGCGACAAACTTCGTCGTCAGCGGCATTCAGGTCACGAATCCCGGCAGCGGTTACACCAGCGCCCCGAGCGTGAACTTCAACACCGGCACCGGCACGACAGCCATCGCAAACATGAGTGCCGTGATTCTCGCCGCGAACAGCAGCATCGGCGGCTCGGGTGACATGGCGATCAATCCCGGCATCACGGGAGCCTTTACGCTCACGAAAGTCGGCAGCGGCACGCTCATGCTCAACGGCACGAACACGCACGGCACCACCACCGTAAATGCAGGCCGACTCGCACTCGCTGGTAGCCTCACGAGCAATCTCACCACCAACGCCGCGATTTTTGCCCCGCAAGGCAC